>JAUMVQ010000112.1 GCA_030530085.1 Desulfovibrionaceae bacterium
TCAATGCTGCCGCCAGATCAACAGAAATCAAGGTCCGCAAGGAAGTAGCCGCACTTACCATCGGCTGGTTTGCCCTGCTGGCAGTCATTGCCTTCTTTGTCAGCTGATATCCTTCCCGTACTGTCTGTTTCCTGCAAAGAATTTGCTGTATGCCCCGCCTGCCCTTGCCAGGCGGGGCTTTGTCATACCAGCCCCATGGCAATGCCCGACACTGAATATGAAGTGCAATTTCTTTTATGTTCATAGTACTTTCCATATATACAATGTGTTACTCCACATACAGTGCAGCAAACGACAACAAAGATATCCATCAATAATTGTCTTTGAATTCAGAAATGAAATTCAAAAACGTCAGATACTATTTTCAGACATTTTTTTCATACACTATTGACAAAATTTAATTACAGTACATATAGTTCAATTACATACAGCATTGAAATGCATACAACTTGCGTTTAAAATGAATGTTGTTTTCATATACAGCTGCTACATAACAGCAATATGAATATTATTTTCACTTTCATAAATTTCTTATTGTACGTGCTACAGCACGCAACGGAGTGCCCGGCCCGCTGGCAAAACAGCAGACGTGGCAGCGTCTGACCCTCCTTCGGGCTGGCCGGCTTACTCCGCCAGCATGAAACACCACTAACCTCATTTTTAAGACAGAGCAAAAGGGACCTCTCTTGAGCCTTCTTGGGAGAACAACCATGAGTCAGGCATTAAGCGATATCAATGCTGCCGCCAGATCAACAGAAATCAAGGTCCGCAAGGAAGTAGCCGCACTCACCCTCGGCTGGTTTGCCCTGCTGGCAGTCATTGCCTTCTTTGTCAGCTGACATCCTTCCCGTTCTGCCTGTTTCCTGCAAATAAATTGCTGTTCGCCCCGCCTGCCCCTGCAGGCGGGGCTTTTTCGTGTGCGGATCCTTGTGTCTCTCAAGTTGACATATCACATGCTATCTGAAATAACTGTTCCTGCAAAAGCCATTGTCAGCCATCCGGCACCCTTTTCTGCAATGCATACAGAGGACGAAATTACCTATGAGCAGCCTGCGGCAGCAAAAAAAGGAACAGACAAGGAACACCCTGCTTGAAAACGGGGCACGGGAAATTGTGCGCGTAGGACTGGCTCAGATTTCCATACGGCATATATGCCGTCTCTCCGGCTACACCCTTGGCGCCTTCTATGCCAGCTTTGCCAACAGGGAAGCCTTCCTGCTGGCAGTCATGGACAGTTTTACAGGGAAAATCTTTGCCTCCATCCATGAGCTGGTGGAAAAGACAGTGCAGGAAGGCATCAGCAACTGCCGCCAGAACCTGGAGGCCTGGATTGCAAAGATGCATGAGGACAGGCTGTATTCAGAGCTCCTGTGCGAATTTGCCATCCACGCAAGGCACGATGAACGTTTCCGCGAGACATTCAGCCGCTTCATGGTCTCCTGGTGGCAGAACATGACCCAGGCCGTCACCCTTCTCTGCAACGGGCTGAAGCTCACGCCCAAGGAACCGTTCTCAACGCTGGCCATGCATCTGTCTGCCATGTGGCTTGGCCTGACGCTGCAGGAGCCATTGCAGGGCGCCTTCAAGGAGGCGCAGCCTCCCACCTTTTTTGAGGATATCGACCGCATCCTGGATGCGGCAGAACGGCACTCTTCTTAAGAAAGGACTGCCGACACAGAACACGTCCTTTTCAACTGCCATATAAGCGAGGTGTTTTCCCATGCACGCCATACTATACAGGGCCATATACAGCCGTCGTGCGGCCGTAAGGCCCTTGCTTTTGCTTGTGATCATGCTGGCAGGCTTTTCCCTGGCCAGCTGTTCGTCAGGGGAAGAAAAAGAAAAGGCCCGCCTTGTACGCTCCATGACTGTTTCCCTTACCAAGGAAAACTCCTGCCCGGCCCTGACAGGACAGGTTGCCGCCCATACGCTTATAGCAGCTTCCTTCAGGGTAAGCGGCAAGATTGCCGAACGCATGGCCTATTCCGGAGACTATGTGCAAAAAGGCCAGGTTCTTGCCGTTCTCGACAAGACCATCCTCAATAATGCCTATACTTCTGCAAAGGCCCAGACAGCCGCTGCCAGGGCAGCCCTTGTCCAGGCAGAGCAGCACAACTCCAGGGTGCAGGGGCTTTTGCGGGAACGCGCCGTCTCCAAGGAAAACGCCGAAGCATCAATACGCCAGGTAAAGAGCGCCAGGGCAAACCTGGAAGCAGCCCTGGCCTCGGAGGCCTCGGCACTGGAACAGCTGGGGTATGCAGAGCTTAAGGCTGAGGAAGACGGCATAGTTGTTGACCGCCTCTCAGAAGCAGGGGAAGTAGTCAGCGCAGGACAGCCTGTTTTCCGCATTGCCCTGCATGAAGGCAGGGATGCCCTCTTTGACGTGCCTGACATGCTTCTTTCCTCCCTGGCTGCAGGACAGGCTGTAGAGGTCTGCCTGGACAGGCGTCCGGACATCTGCTCCGAGGCAGCAATATACGAAATAAGCCCTGAAGCCGATGCCGTTACCAGGACGCACCGCACCAGGGCCCAGATTGCCAAGCCTGACCAGATGGCGTTCGGGGCAGCCGTCACAGTGCGTCCGCTGAAAAATGAAGAAGCCCTCCGCATTCCCTCTCAAGCCCTTGCCAATGTTGGCGGATCCCCCTGCGTCTGGGTCATTGATGAAAAGTCCATGCAGGCTGTCCCCCGCAAAGTAGGTGTTGGCAGCTACTCTGCCGACATGGTGACCATCACCTCCGGCCTTGAGGAAGGAGAACGCATCGTCACTGCCGGCGTGCAGCTGCTTCTGGAAGGCCAGAAGGTACGGACTGAATAAGGTACGGGTCTTGTCATGCAGCGCTTCAATCTCTCCAAATGGGCCATAGAGCACCATACTCTCATGGCTTTTTTCATGATACTCATCTTTGTTGCCGGCATCTGGTCCTATTTCAGGCTGGGGCAGAACGAGGATCCGAACTTCACCATCCAGACCATGGTGGTCAAGGCCTACCTGCCAGGCGCCTCCATGGAAGAGACCACCAGGCAGCTTACTGACAGGCTGGAAAAGAAGCTGCAGGAAACGCCGCACTTAAAATATGTCAAAAGCTATACCCTGCCTGGGGAAACAACCATCTATGTGACGCTCAAGCCCAGCACCTCAAAAAACGACGTGCCTGACTGCTGGTACCAGGTGCGCAAAAAGATGGGCGACATCAAGCATGAGCTGCCGTCAGAGACAGTCGGCCCCTTCTTTAACGATGAGTTTGGCGACGTCTACGGCATAATCTACGCCTTTACTGCCGACGGCTTCACCCACCGCGAGCTCAAGGACTATGTGGAAAACGTGCGCCGCGAGCTTCTGCGCATACAGGACGTGGAAAAGGTCACTGTCATCGGCGCCCAGGCTGAGAAAATCTATGTTGAGTTCTCGCCGCACACCCTGGCAAACCTGGGCATCAGCAGGGCAGCTATAGTCAGTGCCCTGACTAAGCAGAATGCACTCACGCCCTCTGGCGTGGCTGACACCGGGGATGAGCGCATCATTATCGAGACGACTGGGCGCTTTCTGACAGCAGAGGATATTGCCGCAGTAACGCTTCATGCCAGCGGCCGCAGCGTGCGCCTTGGCGACATTGCCACTGTCAGAAAGGCCCTGCAGGATCCGCCCGCAGATCTTTTCCGCTGCAACGGGCAGGATGCCATAGGCCTTGGCATCTCCATGGGCAAGGGCGGCGATGTGCTTCTGCTTGAAAAGAATATGAACAAGGCCATGGAGCAGATCAGGGAGAGCCTGCCCCTGGGCATAGAGGTGCACCTTGTCTCCAACCAGCCCAATGTAGTGCGCATGGCTGTCCATGACTTCATGAAGACCCTCTTTGAGGCCATTGTCATCGTCCTGGGCCTAAGCTTCCTAAGCCTTGGCTTAAGGGCCGGAACAGTCGTAGCCTTTTCCATCCCCTTTGTGCTGGCGCTCACTTTTGTGGGGATGTTCATCTTCAATATTGACCTGCAGCGTGTCTCCCTTGGCGCCCTCATCATCTCGCTGGGTCTCCTGGTAGATGACGCCATGATCACCATTGAGTCCATGGTCTCAAGGCTGGAAAAGGGATGGAAGCTCAAGGATGCCGCCTGCTATGCCTATACGGCAACGGCCTTCCCCATGCTCACCGGCACGCTGGTCACCATTTTCGGCTTTATTCCCATAGGGCTCACCAAGTCCATGGCTGGCGAATACTGCTTCTCGCTCTTTGCCGTGGTGGCGCTCTCTCTTCTCTTTTCCTGGTTTGTGGCCGTGCTCTTTGCTCCGGCCTTGGGCATGAAGGTGCTCTATGAAGGCTACAAGCCAAAGGCCGCAGGATCCCACAAAATACAGCAGTGGTTTTCCGCCATGCTGCACTTTGCAGTAGAGCATCCCCGCAAGACAGTTGCCATAACTCTGGCCGTCTTCTGCCTCTCCCTGGCAGGCGTTAAGCTCATCCCCATGCAGTTCTTCCCGCAGTCAGAGCGGCCTGAGCTCCTGGTTGACATCACGCTCAGGCAGGGCATGTCCATAGAAGCCACGGACAAGGTGTCCAAAAGGCTGGACGAGCTGCTTGCAAAGGACAAGGACGTGGATCACTGGAGCAGCTATGTGGGCAAGGGAGCAGAGCGCTTCTATCTGCCCATGGACGTGCAGCTTCCCAATACAAGCTATACGCAGACAGTGGTCATTACAAAGGATATCAAGGCGCGGGCAGCGGTACAGGAACGCCTCTACAAAGCGCTGAGTGAAGAGTTCCCCGATGTCCTGCTCAAGGTATCTCCCATGGAAATGGGGCCGCCAGTGGGCTGGCCAGTGGGCTACAGGGTCACAGGCCCTGACATCAGGACAGTGGAAAAATATGCCAGGGAGACAGCTGCCGTCATGCACGGTTATGACGGCGTCAAAAGCATCAGCTTCAACTGGATGGAACAGGGGCGCAAGCTTTCTGTCAATGTACGCCAGGAAGAGGCCAGGCGCCTGGGGCTTTCATCCTCGGACATAGCCCAGGCCGTCTATGCAGCCATCAGCGGTGCGACCGTGACCAAGGTGCGCGACGATATCTACCTCATAGACGTCGTCCTGCGTGCCGATGCTGAATCAAGAAAGGATATTGCCTCACTGCAGACGCTGGACATCCAGCTGCCAAACGGGAAGTCAGTGCCCCTGGGGACTGTGGCAGAGGTGGAATATGTGCAGGAATATCCTCTTGTCTGGCGCAGGGACAGGCTGCCGGCCATCACGGTACAGGCCGATGTAAACAATGTTACCGCAGCTACGGCCGTAGCCCATATGAAAAAGGATATGGATGCCATCAGGGCAAGGCTGCCCTTTGGCTACCATATAGACGATGCTGGCACAGTGGAAGAGTCGGCAACCAACATCCAGGCCGTGGTTGACACAGTGCCTGTCATGGTATTGTGCATTCTCATCGTCCTCATGATACAGCTGCAAAACTTCCACTATCTTTTCCTGGTCTTGAGCGTGGCCCCCTTAGGGCTCATCGGCGTTGTGGCAGGACTGCTCTTTACAGGCAGTGCCATGGGCTATGTGGCCCTGCTTGGCGTCGTGTCCCTTATCGGCATGATAGTGCGCAATTCCGTCATCCTGGTGCATCAGATTGATCTGGAAAAGGAGAGCGGCAAGGATACCATGGATGCCGTGATTGCCGCCTCGGAGGTGCGCTTCAGGCCCATCATGCTGACAGCAGTGGCTGCCATCCTGGGCATGTATCCCATAGCCTCCACCTCATTCTGGGGACCCATGGCCTATGCCATTATGGGCGGTCTTGCCGTTGCCACGGTCCTGACACTGGTCTTTATTCCTGCCCTGTACGTGCTTATCTTCCACGTACCGGCAGAACCATCGCCCCTGCCAGAAAAGCCTGCCTCAGAAGCAGAGAAGGCAGACAAGGAAACGCAGCCGGAAGAATAACAGGCATACTTAAAAAGGGGGAATGGCAAAAGCCATTCCCCCTTCCTATTTATCAGTGCAGGCACCTGCTTCACAGATTCCTGCCCGGAACCATCTCACAGGCCTTAGTCCACTGGTTCTTCCCCGAACTTGTTTTCCCCTTTCTGGCCCGGCCTGGCAGCCCAGTACAGGCATATAAGCTGCACTACAGGAATAAAGAAAAAGGCAATACGCCAGGTGCCGTAGCCTAAGTCATGCAGCCTGCGCACAAAGACGCTGAACAAAGGGATAGTCAGGGCGAGCATGACCATGGCCTGGATGACGGGTCCCACGTTGGGCGGCAAAAACAGCCATGAGACCAGAAAGACCACAAGGTTGAGAACAAGGACAACCAGCACAAAATACCAGAATTCTGTCCTGGAGGCCCTGCCTTCCAGGCTTGTATACTGGGCAAGACAAGCTGCCACCGCATTTTTTATATCCACTGCATACCTCCGCTTTATCCTGCCATAATCCGGCATTATTCAGTCTTTATGGAATCGAGGCAGTCAACTGCACGTATAACCTGCCTTATCCTGCCAAAGGCCAGCTTTGTAACGGCCGGATAGTTTTCCCGTTTATGCGGAAAGAGGCAGTTTGTACAGACCTTGACGCCTTTTTCGTTGTAGACAAAATTGCCGCCGCAATGCCTTCCCAGAAGATAGAGGGGACAATAGCAGAAAAGACAGTTGAAATTATCGGGATCTGCGCCGG
>JAUMVQ010000113.1:0-3055 GCA_030530085.1 Desulfovibrionaceae bacterium
TTGCCCAGCGACGCTACTGCTCCTGCGGCAGGAACGGGAATTAAGCCCATCGCCCCGCTGATCAGGGAGTGCTGCTTCATGATTTCCTGAATGCCAGGATCAGACTCAAGAGACAGAATAAACTCCATTCCCAATCGCGAGGGATCACGCTGACCCTGATTAGCCCCAAAGTCATAGCCGGCCATATTTCCTCCTGCGGCCTGAAAACCAGCTGTATTCTGTGTGCAACACCGCCAGCCGGAAAGAGGGCAGCTCTTGACCGGCTTGCGGCAATATCCTTTAAATACGTATTGTGCCAGTACTGTAAACCGTCTTATGCAGACAGGCCAGTGGCATCAGCGCTGCAATGTGCCTCTTGCCACACGAAGTGCCGCCTGAATTTTGGGGTCATCGACCTCGATTACTTTGGGGACAAACTTGTTCAGGGCATTCCTGACAAATTCCGTATCTGAGCTGAAATCACCGATCATTACCTTGTCGCCAGACTCGGAGATATTGATCATGCCGGCCTCAACAGTAAACACCTGGCCCGGCAGGCCTGCCAGCGTAAACGTAATCTTAGGCAGCTGTATGCTCTGGACCTCAAGGATGCCTTCCATATACTTGTTGACGGGGCCGCGTGCCAATTTATCAATACCCGAATTGACGACAGCATCTTTGCCTTTATTGACAAGATTGCTTAATGATTCAAACATATTTTATATCTCCAAAATAAAAACAAGATTATTTTTGCGCATCTGGCAGGAAAACCACATTGAGGGCATGCCATGATACGCTTTTTTAAAGGGCTTTGTCCCGGGAAACTGCCCATGCAGTTTTGCCGGACTGTAACCAGGAAAAGCCTGAAAAAAGAGGGGATCAGGTGTCTGCAATGCTATATAAGCATGGTTGCGTATAATTCAAGACATAAGGACAAATTGGCAGGCACTTTTTGAAATCAGGCCTCTTCTTTCCCCTGGAAAAGGCGTTCTGCTGCCACGCACACACTTGGAAAGGATCCTTTTCCCAGGCCATCTCCCAGGCCATACTGAAGCCCGTATGCAGGAGAGCTCCCCTGCCTACATCAGTGCAAGCATCCCGGCTTTCAGTCTGTCCCCGGCCTGAAAGCCCCTGATACCGACAAGACAGCGCTGTGTTTTAAGGATGCGCTAATTCCTTGCGGGTGACTGGGCGCCAGACAGCAAAATAAGACAGAAGTTTTAGCGTGAGCTCAAATGAAAAGCCAGGCGCAGGACGATGTTCCTGCCCATGAAAAGCCAGATACAAGCCATGGCCATACACTTGCTAAGAAGCCAGATGGCTGACATTGACACAGTACCAGCTGCAAGGCATATGGGAACAGGCACAAGCCCTGCTTTTTTACCTGCAGGGGGCTGAAATCAAAATTCCCGCCTTTTGCAACAATGCGGCCATATTTCTGATGCGACAGTGCAGCGCTGTCTGGTTCAGGACAATCAGCTTCCGGACGCATGGCCCGCATGGCCTGGAACAAAAGGCCAGCATACGAAAAACAGCCTTCATACAGAGGACAATAGTTATGGCAAAAAGCCAGAAACTCGAAATCATCTACTATAACGGCCAGCCTGACGGCATCCGCTCCATCCGCCGCAACCTGTCTGCCATTACAAGCTATGTCGTACCAAGGCCACTTCTTGCCGAAGCCAAAAAAATCAAGGGAATTCACTGCCAGGGCATATACTATCTCATAAGCGAGCAGGATGATAACAAAATTGCCCAGATATATATCGGGCAGACACGGAACGGCATCAAACGGCTGGACGATCATAACCGTTCCAAGGACTTCTGGAATAAGGCGATAATGTTTCTTGCAGACAAAAAGACGTTTTCACTGGACATGATTAGCGCCCTTGAAGCCTACACAATCGGCAAAGCCTTTGAGTCCAGACGGTACAAGGTGGAGAATACGGTCAATCCCAAGTACGTAATTGACGAGTATGACCTGCCCCAGATCGAAGAAGTATACGATGAGATCAAGTTTATTATGGCGACACAGGGCTACAAGCTGGAAAGCTCAAAGGAAACAGTGAATGAAGCCAGTGTCCTGCACATCACCAGAAAAGGCTTGCAGGCATTTGGCGTCTATGACGGCGATAAATTCGAGGTACTGGAAGGGACTGAAGTAGACATGAGCCGGAAATGTAATTCCGCCAAAATTGAGAGGCAGCGGCAGACAGCTCTTCAGAACGGGGATATAACCTGCAAGGACGGGAAGTATACCCTGAATGTTTCCATAACTTTCAATTCCCCAAGCTCTGCTGCCATGTTCGCCCTGGGCGGCAGTAATAACGGCTGGATTGAGTGGAAGGACAAAGACGGAAAAACCCTGGATGCCCTTTTCCGCAAATAGAATGCAAAAGCCCGTAACCGGCAGTATTGCCGGATGCGGGCTTTTTAGTTCTCAGGAAGACGTTTTGAGGGGAGAGATGCCCCACACACAAGCAAGACCTTAGCCAGGACCAGGGACAATCAGCTGCGCACAAAGTTTGTCAGCACCTGCTTTTCCCTCTTTGGCAGGGGCAGTCCGCTTTTCTGGGCCAGCTCCCTGCATTTTAGGAAATAGGCCATATTCCTGGCCAGGGTCCGCATGGTCTGCAGGCCTTCCAGGTCCTGTTGCACTTCCTCGGCACAGGCCCCGTGCACCATGTTCCAGTACTGCGATGAAATGATCGGCATCTGCACCAGGGTAAAGTACTTGTTGAGCTGGTCAAAGGTGGAAGTGGTTCCGGCGCGCCTTGCCGACACCACGGCTGCCGCAGGCTTGAGGTAGAAGACGTCGCTTGCGCTGTTCATGCCGGCATAAAAGGCACGATCCATAAACGAGGTAATTGCCCCGCCTGCTACGGCCCAGTGGACCGGCGTGCCGAACACGTATCCGTCAAAGCCAGGGGCCATTTCAAGAAACTCATTGACTTTGTCGTTGAAGACGCACTTTTTCAGGGTCACGCACTTCTTGCAGGCTATGCAGCCTGCAAGGGGCTTTGTGCCTATCCAGAAGAGTTCTGCCCCTATGCCTTCCTGCTCAAGCGTATTTTTG
>JAUMVQ010000113.1:3065-6665 GCA_030530085.1 Desulfovibrionaceae bacterium
CTGTGAGGGCAGCATGGGTGCATCCGTGTTCATGCGGGCTTCCGTTGACAAGCAGTACTTTCATTGCACATCTCCATTTCACTGCATCTTGTTCACAGTATCTTATCAGTCAGCATCTGTCTGAATGCTGAGCTCCTTCCACTTGGCTGTTTCCGCAGCCCTTGCGGCATAGACCTCTTCAGCAAGCCTGACAGCGCAGGAGCCAAGCAGGAGGCGGAACGGGAACTCTTTGCCATGAGCCGCATTGTCAGCCGCAGTGATAATGACCTCTGCAGCCCTGCTGTTGTCGCCCCAGCCCTTCATGCCGGAGTCCTCAGGATTTGCCAGCCTGACCTTGCGTTTTCCGGCAGTATTTTTGTAGTCCCCGATATTGTTCTCATTGACTGCAATGGAGCGGCCAAAGAAATCGGTCCTGAAGGGCCCGGGCTCTACTACAATAACCTGTATCCCAAGCGGGCCGACCTCCTTTCTCAAGCCGTCTGACAGGCCTTCTACGGCACACTTGGAAGCTCCGTAAAAGGCTGATCCTTCTGCCGTTCTCAGGGCCGCAATGGAAGAAAAGTTGATAATAACGCCGCTCTTCTGCCTGCGCATATGGGGCAGGACATGCTGTATCATGCGGAGAGTGCCGAAAAAGTTTGTCTCAAACTGCTTTCTGATTTCCTCAAAGGAACATTCTTCCACAGCACCGCGCAGGCAGTAGCCGGCATTGTTGACCAGCACGTCGATTTTGCCAAAATGCTCAATGGCTCCTGCAATGCAGCCTGCAGCCTCATCGTCCTTATGTACGTCCAGCTGCAAGGGATATGCCGTTTCCGGAAAGCTTTCCCTAAAATGCTGCACGGTGTCAGGATTCCTGGCCGTGACAACGGCCTGGTCCCCATGCTCAAGGACTTTTTGTGCCAGGCTTTTTCCAAGTCCTGAGGAGCATCCTGTAATAAGCCATGTCTTCATTGTGTCAGACCCCCGTTATTCTTTTGCGTTATCTGGTTGCAGGCGGATCTTATGGCCAGAGACATACAGCCCAGGCCACATCCTGTCATATTTTGTATCCGATTTTCTTCAGCCACTTTGCTACGCTCTCGGGTGCCTCTTCCATGCGGCTTCTGGAAAGGCAGAAGGCTGTGCGCACAACCTTTGCCTGCGGCTGCTTTTTCTGGATGGAGCTGACAGTGCCTGAAAGCCCGCTGCCTCCGTGGGTGCAGAAGGGAATAATCGTCCTGCCAGAAAAGTCGTACTGTTCCAGGAACGTGTACATAATCATCGGCATGTCTGCCCACCAGTTGGGGTAGCCTATAAAGATGGTGCCATAGCTTTCCGGTGCCACGATAGAATTGGCAATGGCAGGACGGGCATTTTGTTCCTGTTCTTCCTTGGCCAGGTCAACAAGGGCGCGGTGATTTACAGGATACGGCTTTTGCGGCAGGATGCGGAAGATGTCGCTGCCTGTCATTTGCTGTATGAGCTCGGCCACATACTGGGTATTGCCCAGCACCCTGCCGTCAACGACGACAGTGCTGTTCTCTTCCTCCCTTGTCATGTTGCCAGGCTTGTCCGTTTCCGGCATGGAAAAATAGGCAACGAGGGACCTGCCTGCATCTGTGGCGGCCTTAGCCGGCAAAGAGTGCAGCAGCGGAGCCAGAAGCCCGGCGGCTACTGCAGCAGCTGACATTTTCAAAACCTCTCTTCTGGGAAACTGGTATCGTTGCATATATTGCCTCCTGTATGGCTTTAAAGCGCAGGCTTTGCACTTCTTTTCCTGCCTTGCAGTGCATGGAAAGGCAGCAGGATGGACATCCCCGGATGCCTTATCGCAGGGGCACCCATCCTTTGCATGCTACCTTTTCACTCAGGCCTGCGGCATTACTTGAGGTGCTTTCCGTAGAAATCCACAAGCTTTGCTACGATCGTATCCACATATTCCGGCACAAAGTAGGTCTGGATATGCGTTGCCCCCTGGATGAGGAACAACTCCTTGTCCCTGGTGCCGGTCGCCTTTTCAAAGGCTTCTTCCGACATGTACAGGGAGTCGGATTTTGAGCCTGCCATCAGAAGCAGCGGGACATTGATGAGGCTGATGTTGTCGCAGGCATCCCAGCTCATGAGATCCATGAGGCTTGCTGTCGTATAGCGGAAGGTGGAGTTAGGATGGCGGTGCGTCCTGCCGTAGTAGGTCATGCCTTCCCTGTAGAGGTCGGTGGGAATTTTGCTTATGGCATCATCTGTCAGGGCGTCAAAATCGACGTTGCCTGAATAGAGTGTTTCACCGGCAAGCTCCCTTGCGCGGGCGTCAGATGCCTCTTTCAGGCGTGCCTGGACAGAATCAGCCTGCGTATTCATGTAGCCGTTGCGCCGCACCTCGCCGGTATTGAACATGCTGAGCGTAGCCACTGCCTTAAAGCGCTTGTCGGATTTGGCGGCATTGAGCGTATAGCCTCCGCCGCCACAGATCCCCAGGGCGCCTATGCGGCCGGCATCCACGCCAGGATAGGAGCTGATATAGTCGGCCATGCCATGGATGTCCTCAGTACGGTAAAAGGGCTTGTCCGTGTTCCTTGGCGTGCCTTCGCTGGCTCCCTGGTAGGAAGCATCCGCTGCGATGGTGATATAGCCTTTCTCGGCCAGGCGCTGGGCATACAGGCCGGCAACCTGTTCCTTGACGCCGCCGTTGGGATGCGCCACCACTACGGCCGGGTATTTCTTGCCGGCCTCATATCCGGCGGGCGTATAGACGTTGGCTGCGATTTTAAGGCCGTTCAGCATGTAGGACACCGGATGGATGTTCACCCTGCCCTGTACGTTTTCCACGATTGCTCCCTTATAGACAAGGCCGAAGGGATTGCTGTCAGCCGCATTAGCGATGCCTGAAAAAGCCAGTGTGGATGTCACTGCCAAAGCTGTCAGAAGATGTTTCATGATTGTCTCCTCTTACATAAACCTGCATGGCAAAAAGCATGGAAAGAAAAGCCTGCGCAGGGAAATATCTCAAAAAAGGGAGCGGGAACTCTGCACATCCCCACGGAATGTGTGTCCTCGTTTCCTGCTCCCTGAAGACAACATAGGTATTCCTATGCCGGCATTCCATATCCAATAGGCGCTGTTTTTTGCCTGATCCGGCCGCAGCTGGAAAAATGAGCAAAAAAGAAGGCGGAAAGCCCCTTAAAAAAGGCTCCCCGCCATGCAGGCCGGTACAATCAGCCGGTTAAGAAAGACGGCAAAGCCGGCCATGAAATGGATGTCCGTACTGTCTGGGGGGCCTAGTCCCTGCAGGCTCTGAACTGGCGCTTGTCTTGCCTGCTAACCGTTATTCTGGCGGTCTTTGCAGAGGAGCAGGCCGCATCGCTTCCCTCTGCCTGACAGGCCATGCTTTTTTATCCAGGATTTGGGGCCAACGATGTTCTTTGTACAAGGATTGCCAGCACTGAGCCAATATTTTATAAACGAGATCAGCACAAATGGTACAGATGGCGTTTTCTGCATCTGCCATCCGCAAAAACTGACGATACAAGGGTGCACAAAAGGAGAAAAAACATGGCTGGTGTACAAATTAAGATTGGCGGGCCATTTTTTCGTAAAATACGTGAAAATTCAGACTATTAC
>JAUMVQ010000114.1 GCA_030530085.1 Desulfovibrionaceae bacterium
TGCAGAGTTCTGCCAATATGGCCAGGCATCTCAACGGATCTGTCTCCTTCTCAAGCGGAAAGGGATCGTACCAGCCGACGGATCAGGACTACGTGCCGAACGGCTCTGTTACCAAGTTTAACAGCGGATCCATGACGGGCGTTATTGACAACGGCGTCCTGCATACAGATGATTTTTCCCTGGAAGGCGATGAGCTCACTGTGACAGGAAAGGGTGACTTTGACCTTAGTGCCGAAACCATAGATGCCTATTTTGAGGCAGACCTGCCAGGCCTGCCTACTGTGCCTCTGTATATGTCAGGCACCTTCAGCGAGCCTAAGACTAAAATAGGCGGCATGGTCATCATCAACGCCATAAGCGGCCTCTTCAAGGGCGTATTCAGCTTTGTCGGCAATATCTTCGGCGGACTGCTGGGGGTGTTCCATTAGCTGGAAAAAGACATATTGAAGGATTGTGTTTGTCAGAAAAGTGAGAATGCTGTCTCTGACAGGCACATGCACTGCATGTGGTGCTGTGCATTGCTGACAAAAAAAACGCAGCAGGCGTCCCTCGCCCACAGCATAGCTTATCTCTCCTTTGACTTCTTCTTTGCTGTTATTTCCACAGACCTTATCGTTTTTAGATACGCTTCCTCTGCCGGTGACAAATTCTCTACCAGAAAACGCTGATATTCCCTGCTGGCTTTTCCATGGCCTGCTTGTGGCTTATCTTGCCGGCATCGGCCAGGACCTGTTCGCCAGCAGAAGCCAGTATTCTATCCAGGTGCTCAACATAGTCGCTCATGTGCATCTGGTTATGACGCATTGCCTGCAATTCTGCAAAGTCAAAATATCCTGAAACAATATTGTTCAGAATTTTGAGCTCATCCTCTGACAGGTAGTTTTTCGCAATGCCAATATCCTTCGCTGCCGGAAAGTCTCCGTGAAATGCCGTCAGTCCCATAAATGGCTTGTCGGCATCCGCACGTTCATAAATAACCTCTGCCGCAGTATGCCCGTGCGCAGCATAGTGCAGTTTGTTATGCACCAGCTTAAAAAATGCGACCGACTCCGGGCTTTTGGGGTCATAGTCCACACTGGTTGCATACAAGTCGAGCACCTGCCTGTACATCACCTGTTCTGAAGAGCGGATATCCCGGATGCGGTCCAGAAGTTCTTTCCAGTAACTGCCTCCGCCAAGTTTTTTGAGCCTTTCATCGTCCATGGTGAATCCTTTCACCATGTATTCCTTCAGGCGCTCTGTTGCCCAGCGGCGGAACTGTGTGGCGATTTTGGATTTTACACGGTAGCCAAGGGAGATAATCATATCAAGATTGTAATATGGCATCTCTCTTGTCACCTGACGACTGCCCTCAATTCGAGTCTGTCGGAATTTCCGACAGGTTGAATCTTCATTCAGTTCGTCTTCTGCATAGATATGCCGGATATGCTCTACAATATTCGTTCGTGACGATTGGAACAATTCTGCCATTTGCGCCTGTGTCAGCCATACAGTCTCATCCACAAAGCGGACGTCGATTTTGGTATCTCCGCCATCCGCCTGGTAAATGACAATCTCTCCCTGGCTTTTCTCTGTTGCAGAAATTGTATCCTCCGTCATGGCTGCACCCCTGTTTTCCTCTGACAGCTCTCTCCAAACATCCATCTGCCCGGCAGCCACATCGGAGATCATGCGGGAGCGGTCTCTCATCAGCGATATTTGTCTTCTGAGCCCCTGGCATACACGAAAAAAGCGTACTGCAGTGACGGTAGCACATCAGAATGCCCGCCAGAGGCAGATTACGCCGGCACAGGTAATAATGGCCATAAGAACACGCCTGAAAAGCTCCGCATTGAGGCGTGAGGCAACAGGTATTGCCAGAATGATGCCTATGGCTACGCCCGGGACGCCATAGCAGGCCAGGCTCACAACATCATCGCCCAGCAGTCCTGCGTGTGCCAGCAGGCAGCAGGCAAACAGCCCGCGCAGGGTAAAATAAACGCCAAGTGTGCCCAGTGCCTGATGTGGAGACCAGCCGCGGTACAGGGCGTACATGCCCACCGGCGGCCCGTCAAAAGAGATAGCTGATCCCAGGACTCCGGAAAAGAAGCCGCCAAGAGCGCCCAGAAAATGGTTCGGGGCATGCTCTCTTCCTGGTTTTGCCGTGCACTGCCATACAATATAAAGGAGCAGGACAATGCCGACAGAGCCAAGCAGCGTGCTGCCGCTGATTACCTGCAATATGTACAGCCCAAGGACTGATCCCGGTATGGTGCCAAGCAGCATAGGCCAGAGTTCCTTTCTGGAGCAGTACCTGCCGTACAGGCAGACAATGCCTATGTCCATGGCCACGTTAAGGACGCAGGCCAGGGGGATAAGCGTGTGCATGGGGATGAGCATGGCGGCAATGGGGAAGGCCACCATGGCACCGCCTATGCCGGTGGCGCCGGAAATAAAGCCGCCTAAAATCCAGCTTAGAAAGACTACGATATGAGTAAGTTCCAAGACGTTGTCTCCTGGCTATGCCTGGCAGGAATGAAGGACACCGGGCTTTAGTGCTTTTTGCTTGAAGTGGTATAGAAACAGGTGTTTGTCAACAGGCGAAAAGCAGGGGCTTCCATGCCTTTGCCCTGTGCGGGCTGAGCACGGAAGATCCTGGCTGCAGGACCTGCGATGGTGGAAACAAAAGCCCGTGAATGACCAGGTTAGTTCGTTTTTTCACATATCTTGATGCTTTTTTGCAAAATTTTGGAATCGCTTTACAGAGCATCAGAATTGTTTACCATGTGCTTTTAAGCCCCTGCCGTTATGGTTTCAGCTGGGGCCATACATACATGGAGGAATAGTATGTTTACTGTCAGCGTTAATGACGAGATGCTCGCCAAAATTGACAAAATGCTGAAAGAGGAAGACGCAGGCTCCTGCGCGCGCCTTCGTGAGTACAAGGTCGGCTGCGCCTGCAGCTGCCAGATCCGCATAGGGCTCAGCATTGACAAGTTTGACGAGAACGAAGACGAAAAGGCCGACGTGCGCGGCGTGCCCTTCATTGCCGAAAAGGAATTCCTTATGAAGTACGGCAAAAGCTTTGAGCTCAGCATGGGCGAGAGCAAGCAGGTTGTTGTCAGTCCCGTCAAAAGCCAGGCTTAAGCGTATAGCAGTCCGTTAAGAGACACTACATCAAGACAGCCCGAAAAAAGACGGAACAGTCCGTTTCTTTCCGGGCTTTTTTTGTGCCATTCAGCATCTGCTCAAACATATACCTGTCAGAAAATGGCATGCAGTCGCATGGCAAAGCAGGTGAGGGGCAGAAGCAGGCTTGCGGCAAAGAAGATGAGCTGCCAGGAAAGCTTTCTGACAGAGGGGAACTTTTGCGCTGCCACGGCTGTCAGCCAGCCTATTGCCATGCCCGAGGCCAGGCCGCAGATATGGGCAAGATAGTCTGTGTTGTCGCCTTCGGTTCCAAGCATGGCCAGAATGGCTGCACCAGCAGCAAGCGGCAGCAGGGCCCTGGGGCGCGAGGAATAGGCCACATAGCCTGACAGGCAGCCGACTGCGGCAAAGAGTGCGGTGGAAAAGCCTATGCTCAGGACAAAGAAGGGCCGTATAAGGGCAACAGCCGTATTGGCGATGGCGCCTGTCCAGATAATGAGGAAAAAGGCAAGGCCCGTCCCCGTCCTTTCACTGAGAAGCCGTGCAAAGATAGCCGAAAACACGGCATTGGCCATAAGATGGGCAGAGTCTGCATGCACAAAGAGGGTCGTGACTGCCCTGGTCCATTCGTGAAAGAGCCGCATGCGCACATTGTCAAGGCCAAGCAGGGCTGGCCAGTCATCAGGATTTGCCGGAAAGCCCAGGTCTGCGGCAAGAGGTGCAAGGGTGCTCCAGAATCTGAGTGCATGCAGAAAGATAAGAGGGAGAAGCAGCAGCAAGGCAAGGCTGGCCGACGGATGGGCATCGGGAAGGATGTCTGCCTTAGGAGGGCGCTGTTGCTCCTCTTCATATTCCTGCAGGTTGCGGACGCTGATTTTTGCCAGAAAAAGAGGGACCATGAGGAGAGGTCGTACCCCGTAGTATGCCCTGTATGGCAGCTGCATAGCCTGAAGGACATAGGCCCAGACAGAAAGCCTGCGCCCTGAAAGAGGACCTTGCTTTGGGTATATGGGAATCCAGCCGTGCCTGGCAGCATCTGGAAGCAGGCTCATATGCCAGCGCATGGCATGGGGATCCGTGTCTGCGGAGGAAGGTTTTGGCGGCATAAGTTCGGCGTCTTGAGATGCAGTCCCTAAGAGTACACAGAAAAGGAGTGCATATAAAAAAAGGATTGCACCTGAACAGTGCAACCCTGTTGTATTCTGTATGGTGCCGGAGGTGAGACTCGAACTCACAAGAGGTTGCCCTCGGTGGATTTTGAGTCCACTGCGTATACCAATTCCACCACTCCGGCTTCTCGACACTCTCTATCTCAGCTGTGAGGCTGAGTCAAGGAAAATATCCGGGGATGGCTGGCGGATGCAGTTCTTCCGGCATACTGGAATAGAATTTTTGTATTGACAACTGGCAGTTTAGCTGTATTCAATTAGTAAGAAATACCATGCTTTTCCTGCTGACAATATACGTTCATTGGACCCTGATACTCTTGATATTCTGGAGATGCGTGCGAAAGAGGCAGGGTATTTAGCAGAATTCAAAAAGTGGAAGAAAGAACATGGGAACAGATACAGTTCAGTCTAAGTCTCACAGTGTATGCTTTGAGCTTGAGCAACGCCCTTCAAGAGCCCTCCGGAAATATGGCAACGGACGTCTTGTCATACGTCTGGGAGATGTGCCTGTATGGATTACCTCCCAGGCTGGCAGGACACATGGCATAGAGTGGACCTGGAAAGACCTCTTGTCTTTTTTTGCCTCAAACTGGGGTTGGTTGCTGAATGAACAGGGCCTGCCTTTGCCTTTGGAATATTCGCCGGATGTTTTTGCCGGGACAGCAGCTGATATCTGGGAGTCTTTGGCCAGAAAAAACAAGACGGAGTTTACAAGGGAGCAAAAACGGCTTCTGCGCTCGTTCTGCATGAGGCATGATTTGGCAGAAGCAGCCCCTGGAATTGTCTTGCCATCGCTTTTTATGCTCCGTATGGGGAATCTGCTGCTATTTTCTTCTGCAAAAAAACAGGTGTTGATACCAGTCGATGAAGGGTACGATATTCTGAGCCGTGTCGGAGACATTATTTACAACTGGATGCTTCCCTATGCAGACGAAGCAACACAACCGCTGCTTGATGCATGGAGGAAGCGTGACCAGGATGCCAGGGATATTATTGTCCGCAAAGAACATCTTCTGGCCAGGATGGATAGGGAGAATTTTGACAGGTTATCTGCTCAAGTAAGTCATCCGTGGAATAATAGCTGGAATGGCCCTGTTATGCGGGAAAGCGATATGTTTGCTGCGGCCCGCATGAGCGCCGGCTTTGTCCCCGTTGTCCAGCAGGCAGATATTTTAAAGGCAATCAAAAACTGTCCTGCTGGCGATACCAGGCTAATTGACAAGCTTAGCCGGCATCTGTCGTCTTCAGGCTTGCGGCTTGCTGAGTTTGATGGGAATACGGCATTTTCTCAGGGGTATGCTCTGGCAGAAACACTGCGTGACTGCCTTCGCGAAGACAGCGACCAAGCAGTTCCCGAAGCAGTTCCAGCAGATCCGGAAAAATTGCTTATCGAGTGCGGCGTCCGGATTCAGGAGACTGAGTGGCCGGAAAGCCCCCTTGATGCCCTGTCATGCTGGAGCAAGGAGCATGGTCCGCTGATATTGCTTAATGTTGCAGCTGGAAAACGCTGTTCTCACGAATATGGCCGCCGGTTTACCCTGGGACATGAGCTGTGTCATCTTTTGATAGACCGGGGGAATGCTCTTGACTTGGTGGACGTCCTCGGCGGAGGGATGCCTGGCTTCATTGAACGAAGGGCCAATGCCTTTGCTGCCGAACTGCTTCTGCCTAAGGAACTGGCCGCTATGGAGTTCAGAAACAGTAATGAGGATTGTTCGGAGCTCCTTCTTCGCTTGCGAGACAAATACAGAATTCCTCGCAAAACAGTTGCTTCTCAGATTTTCAATTCATCTGCGCAGAACATAATGACCAGGGAGCAACATGCCTTTTTCAGCAAGGAAGTGCATGACTGACCTGATAAGAATTTTTAGGAAAAACCGATAAAATCAATTGCTTTACAGGTGTTTGCGGGGAGGAGGCTTATTCGCGCCATCTCTCTCCGCCTTGCAAACAGTACTTGGTCAAGGCAGTCGCAAAAGCGTGCCGATCCTTTTGTCCTGCAGTCTTATTTGGCCTTTGCCAGTACAAGATCGGCGCAGGCCTTGTCATAGCGCTTCACGACGGAAAACGGGATGAGGGAAGAAGCCTCGTCAAAATGGGAACCGTCTGTGCCTACAGCCAGCATGGATCCTCCAGCCATTCCCCTGAGTACCGCAGGTGTGGCATAGCCTGTCGCCAGGGCGGCAGATACGTTTACTTTTTAGCCGATGGATTTTACAAGATACTATTCTGTTTTGCTGGCAGGATGTATGTTACGGAGCGGTAGAGGTAAAGGACATGTCACAGAATAAAGTTGCAAAGACACCAGGCCTTCAGGAGGCAATTA
>JAUMVQ010000115.1 GCA_030530085.1 Desulfovibrionaceae bacterium
TTGCCCATCCTTTTCATGCGCTTCTTGCCTTCCTTCTGTTTTTCCAGAAGCTTGCGCTTGCGGGTGATGTCGCCGCCGTAGCATTTGGCCGTAACATCCTTGCGGAAGGCCGTGACAGTTTCCCTGGCGATGATTTTCTGGCCTATGGCTGCCTGGATGGCTACAGCAAAAAGCTGGCGCGGAATAGTCCTCTTCAGCTTTAAGGCCAGGCCGCGTCCGTATGGATAGGCATTGGAGCGGTGCACGATGACAGCCAGGGCATCAACAGGCTCGCCATTGAGCAGGATATCAAGCTTGACGAGATCTGACTCCTTGTAGCCTGCCGGATGGTAGTCCATAGAAGCATAGCCCTTGGTGACGGACTTCATGCGGTCAAAGAAGTCGTATACGATTTCGGCAAAGGGCATTTCGTAGCTGACAATGACACGGTTGGCCGCAGCATACTGCAGGTTCTTCTGCACGCCGCGCTTTTCCTCGCACAGCTTCATGATATTGCCCACGTATTCATTGGGCACATGGATATCAAGATTTACAAAAGGCTCATACAGCGTCTTAATCTTGGTGGGATCAGGCAGGTGGGCAGGGTTGTGTATTTCCAGGGTCTTGTCGTCGCTTGTGACGCACTTGTAGATAACGGACGGAGCCGTTGCGATAAGGCTTACCTCAAATTCGCGCTCCAGGCGCTCCTGTATGATTTCCATATGGAGCAGCCCCAGGAAGCCGCAGCGGAAGCCAAAGCCCAGGGCCTGTGACGTTTCCGGCTCAAACTGGAAGGAGGCATCATTGAGCTGCAACTTTTCCAGCGCCATTTTCAGAGCTTCATACTTGTCGGATTCAGAGGGATAGAAGCCGCAGAAAACCATGGGCTGCACATCCTTGAATCCTGGCACAGGCTCATCTGCCGGGTTGTCTGCAAGGGTAATGGTGTCGCCGACCTTGGCATCGCCCAGTTCCTTGATGGAGCCGCACAAAAAGCCCACCTCTCCTGCGTGTAGAAGAGGAATGTCCTTGGCCTCGGGAGAGAAGACGCCAAGACGCAGTACTTCATACTCTTTGCCTGTATTCATCAGGCGGATGCGGTCGTTAAGGCGCAATGTGCCGTCAATGATACGGAAGAGCACCACCACGCCCTGGTAGCTGTCGTACCAGGAGTCAAAAATGAGAGCCTTGAGCGGTGCATTTATATCGCCGTCAGGAGCAGGTAGCCTGTCAACAATGGCCTCAAGTATTTCTGCTACACCAAGTCCTGTCTTGGCAGAGCATTCCATGGCATCAGTGCAGTCTAGCCCGATAATGTCCTCTATCTCTTCCTTGACTTCTTCCTGATGGGCGGAGGGGAGGTCGATCTTATTGAGGACCGGGATGATTTCCACATTCTGGTCCATGGCCAGGTATACGTTGCCCAGGGTCTGGGCCTCAACGCCCTGGGTGGCATCGACTACCAGCAGGGCCCCTTCGCAGGCTGCCAGAGAGCGCGAGACTTCATAGTTGAAGTCAACGTGGCCGGGGGTGTCGAGGAGGTTGAACTCGTACTCCGTGCCGTCTTTTGCCTTATAGGGAATACGCACTGTCTGGGCCTTGATGGTGATGCCGCGTTCGCGCTCTATCTCCATTTTGTCAAGGTACTGCTCTCTTGCCTCACGGGCACTGACAACATTGGTAATCCCCAAAATGCGGTCTGCCAGTGTTGATTTGCCATGGTCAATGTGGGCTATGATGCAAAAGTTGCGTATATGTTTAAGGTCTGTCATAGGGCTCTCTGCAATATCCTCTGGAATGTGCCGGCCAGGGCTTCTGATAATGGCGTAATGCTCCATCCTGGCTTAAAACAGGCAATAACTGAAAAATATATTCTAACGTGTGGTGGCTCTTTCTTCAACTATCCATTTATTGTCAAATTTTATGCCTGCGGCCGGCGGATCTGGCTGAACAGCAAAAAAGGAGGGCCGGAACTTTCGTTCCAGCCCTCCTATTGTTTTCTAGTCCTGATTACGAGAGATTATCTCTTAGCCAGGGAAAGACGGAGCACTGCACGCTGAAGGGCAGCTTCGGCCCTCACAACGTTGGTGGTCTCCTTTTTTTCTGCTAGGCGCTGTTCAGCGCGTTTCTTTGCCGCTTCAGCTCGGGCGACGTCAATGTCCGTATCCAGTTCTGCTGATTCAGCAAGCACTGTCAGAACATTGTTGTTCACGTCTGCGAAGCCATTATTGATGAACACGGAGTGTTCTTCGTTGGATTCAGTCCTGTAGCGTAAAGCGCCGATTTTCAGGCCAGACAGAAGTGAGATGTGGTTCTGGAGAACGCCGAACTCACCGGCAACGCCAGGGCACATAACCACAACGGCTTTTGTGCTGACGACCGTCTTGTCAGGCGTAACAACTTCAAGCGTAAGTTCGCTCATTCCGTACTCCTTCTGTGCCGTTGTTCGGTCTACTCACTCGCACGACGCTTTTCAGCCTTGGCCACAGCCTCGCTGATGTTGCCGAGCATGTAGAAATCGCTTTCAGCCAGGTCGTCGTATTCGCCATCGAGGATGCCCTTGAAGCCCTTGATGGTGTCTTCGACCTTGACGTAGGCGCCAGGAGTGCCTGTGAACACTTCTGCGACGTGGAACGGCTGAGACAGGAAGCGCTGGATACGACGTGCACGGGCAACGGTGAGCTTGTCCTCGTCGGACAGTTCGTCCATACCCAGAATGGCGATGATATCCTGCAGTTCCTTGTACTTCTGCAAAACCTGCTGCACGCGGCGGGCCACCTGGTAGTGTTCCTGACCCACGACTTCGGGGGACAGAATACGGGAGGTGGAGTCGAGCGGATCCACAGCGGGGTAAATACCGAGTTCTGCAATCTGACGGGACAGAACGAGGGTACCGTCAAGGTGCGAGAATGTGGTAGCAGGGGCGGGGTCGGTCAAGTCGTCAGCGGGCACGTAAACGGCCTGCACGGAGGTGATGGAGCCCTTGTTTGTAGAAGTGATGCGTTCCTGAAGGGCGCCGAGGTCGGTGCCCAGGGTGGGCTGGTAACCCACGGCCGAAGGCATACGGCCAAGCAGAGCGGACACTTCGGAACCGGCCTGTGTGAAGCGGACGATGTTGTCGATGAAGAGGAGCACGTCCTGATTTTCTTCATCACGGAAGTATTCCGCACAAGCCAGAGCGGTCAGAGCAACACGGGCACGGGCTCCCGGAGGCTCATTCATCTGGCCATAAACAAGCGTGGAACGCTCCAGAACGCCGGCTTCTTTAAGTTCGTGGTACATGTCGTTACCTTCACGGGTACGCTCGCCAACACCGGCGAACACGGAGTTACCGCCGTGTGCCTTAGCGATGTTGTTGATCATTTCCATGAGGATAACGGTCTTGCCCACGCCGGCGCCGCCAAACAGACCCATTTTGCCGCCCTTCGGGAAGGGTACCAGAAGGTCAACGACCTTGATACCGGTTTCGAGAAGTTCGACCTTGGTGTTCTGCTCGGTGAACTCAGGAGCAGGTCTGTGGATGGGATAGTACTTCTCAGCCTTGATGGGACCGAGTTCATCCACAGGACGTCCGAGAACGTTCATGATGCGGCTGACGGACGCTTTGCCCACAGGCACCATGATAGGCTTGCCGGTATCGACAGCCTCCATACCGCGAACGAGACCTTCCGTAGCATCCATGGCGATGGTGCGGACGATATTGTCACCCAGGTGCTGAGCAACTTCACAGACGAGGTCCGGGGCGTTCTCGTTGTTGGTGTTTTTGATCTCCAGTGCCGTGAAGACGTCCGGCAGCTTACCGCTGTCGAATTCTACGTCAACGACGGCGCCGATGACCTGAACGATTTTACCAATGTTTTTTTCTTCCATGTTGGCTCCTTACCCATTCTGCGCTTCCGCTCCACCGACGATGTCGATGAGCTCACTGGTGATGGAAGCCTGCCGTGTCTTGTTGTACAGCAACGTCAGTGAATTGATTAGATCCTTGCAGTTGCGCGTGGCATTGTCCATGGCCGCCATGCGAGCAGCATTTTCACTGGCAGAGGTGTCCAGCATTCCTCTATAAGTCTGAACCTTGAGGTACCGAGGAAGGATAACTCCAAGCAACTGTTCCTCATCAGGTTCATACAGATACTCGCACGTAGGACCTTTCGGTTCTTCCGTAGCGGTTTCTTCTTCTTTGGGTGTCTCAAAGGGCAGCAGCTGCACGAGGCGCGGCGGCTGATGCGCCATGGAGACAAACTCACCGTAGGCCAGGAAGACTTCGTCCAGCTCGCCATTTTCGTAACCCGAAATCACAGTGTCACCCACTGTGCTGGCAAGGGAGAAATCCAGGGAACCCATACGGTCAGCATATCCAGCAATCATCTCAACTCCGGGCATGCGACGTATGGCATCACGGCCCTTACGTCCCACGCAGATCGCTTTGACCTGCCTGCCCTCGGCCTGCTTTTCGCGGATCATGCGCATAGCCTTGTCAATGATGGCTGCGTTGAAGCTTCCGCACAGGCCTCTGTCAGAGGTGACCACAATTATGCAGGTTGTTTTAAGCTCCTCATGAACCTCAAGCAGAGGATTCACGGCGCCTTCAACCTTCTTGGCCAACTCCATCAGAACTGATCTGTATCTGGAGGCGTAGGGACGGAAACGCTCTATGCGAGCCTGGGCACCACGCAGTTTTGCAGAAGCCACCATGTTCATGGCCTTTGTAATCTGCTGGGTCTTTCCGACGCCCACGATTTTCATTTTTACATCTTTAAGAGATGGCATGGCACCTCCGTATTAGGCCGTGTACCCTTTCTTGAAGGTTTCGATAGCGGAGTTCAGCATACCCTTCACTTCGTCATCGAGGACCTTCTTGGTGCGGATGGCTTCAAGGATTTCACTCTTTGTATCACGCAGGAAAGCGAGATACTTGGTCTCGAAATCTCTGACGTTTTCCACAGCGATGTCGTCCAGGTAACCGTTGGTGGCGGCGTAGATGGAGGCAACCTGCTCTTCAGCCGGGCTGGGCTGATACTGGGGCTGCTTCAGCAGTTCGACGAGGCGGGCACCACGTTCGAGCTTGGCCTTGGTAGCCTTGTCGAGGTCGGAACCAAACTGGGCAAAGGCAGCCAGTTCACGGTACTGGGCGAGGTCGAGACGCATGGTACCGGCAACCTGCTTCATGGCCTTGATCTGAGCGGCACCACCCACGCGGCTGACTGACAGACCGACGTTAATAGCGGGACGCACACCGGCGTTGAACAGGTTAGGTTCAAGGTACACCTGACCGTCCGTAATGGAAATAACGTTGGTCGGGATGTATGCGGACACGTCGCCTGCCTGTGTTTCAATGATAGGCAGGGCGGTCATGGAGCCGCCACCCAGTTCATCGCTCATCTTGGCAGCACGTTCAAGCAGACGGCTGTGCAGGTAGAAAACGTCGCCGGGGAATGCTTCACGTCCGGGAGGACGACGGAGCAGCAGGGACATCTGCCTGTAGGCCACGGCCTGCTTGGAGAGGTCATCGTAAATGATGAGGGCGTGCTTGCCGTTGTTACGGTAGTATTCAGCCATTGTGCAGCCGGTGTAAGCTGCGATGTACTGCAGGGGAGCAGGCTCGGAGGCAGTAGCGGAAATGATGGTGGTGTATTCCATCGCGCCGTACTTGCGGAGGGTATCTGCAACCAAGGCCACGTTAGCCTTTTTCTGGCCGATGGCAACGTAGAAGCAGTGGATGTCCGTGTTCTTCTGAGCCAGGATGGCGTCGATGCAGACAGCGGTCTTACCGGTCTGACGGTCGCCGATGATGAGTTCGCGCTGGCCACGGCCGATGGGGGTCATGGCGTCGATGGCTTTCAGGCCGGTAGGCATGGGCTCGCAAACGGATTTACGGGCGATGATGCCGGGGGCCTTGATTTCCACTTCGCGGACTTCTTCTGTATTGACCGGTCCGAGTCCGTCAATGGGCTGGCCGAGGGGGTTAAGAACACGCCCCATAACAGCGTCGCCCACCGGCACGGAGAAGATCTTGCCGGTACGTTTGACAGTGTCACCTTCCTTGATGCCCACGTCGGAGCCAAGCAGGGCCACACCAACATTGTCTTCTTCCAGGTTCAAAACCATGCCCATGACGCCGCCGGGGAACTCAAGAAGTTCCATGGCCATTGCGTTCTGGACACCATAGACACGGGCGATACCGTCACCGACGTACAGAACGGTGCCGGTTTCGCTCATCTCTACGCGCTGGTCGTAGTTTTGAATTTCATCTTCGATGATTTTGCTGATTTCGTCTGCTTTAATCTGCATGTGTTAATTACCCCTCTTGAGCGTACCCCTCAGGATCTCCAACTGTGCGCGCAGGCTCGAATCAAGGATCCGATCGCCTACTTTGAGGACGACGCCGCCCAGGATGGACGGATCGACTTCAAATTTAAGCTCAAGCGACGCACCAGCCTTTGCTTCCAGTTCCTTTTGGACGGACCTCTGCTTGGCATCAGAGAGAGAGATAGCCGTTGTCAGAGTGCCGCGGATCTTTCCGGTGGCCTGGTCGAGGAGCTTTGTGTATGCCTGCACTATACTGCGGAAGTAAGGAAGGCGCTCTTTATCGGCCAGCAGGAAACAAAAGTTGCGAGTGACTGTATCAGAACCAATCTTGGTGA
>JAUMVQ010000116.1 GCA_030530085.1 Desulfovibrionaceae bacterium
TGGAACTGATGCGGCTTGGCGGCTGGATGATGTGGCCATTGCTGGCTGCCTCTGTGGCTGCGCTGGCAATTGTCATAGAGCGCAGCCTTGTCCTCTTTGGCTGCTCCTTCCCTGACGCAAAATTTGAAAAGCTCCTTCATGAGGCCGTTAAGGCAGGCAGCATGCAGGAACTGTCCTCTCATATGGGAAAGACGGCGCTTGTGAGCAACTTTGCTTCCCTGCTTGTGAGCAATACAGAAGGCGACAAGGAAACAGCGCTCCGCGTAGAAGGGGAACTGATAGTGGCCAGGCTTGAGGCAAGATTGTCCCTGCTGGCACTGCTTGCACGCTTAAGCCCCCTTATGGGCCTGCTTGGCACCATACTGGGTATGATCACGACTTTTTCCCATATTGCCGATGCAAGGACAGGCGTGGATATGGCCATGCTTGCCGGAGGTATCTGGCAGGCATTGCTGACAACGGCAGCAGGCCTCATCATAGCCATTCCGTCCCTCTTTTTCCTGTCCCTCTTCAGGAACAGGGTGCGCCGTGTGGCATATGCCCTGAACCAGGCAGGCAATGCCTGTTTGCGTCTGCACTCCGGCACAAAGGAGGCTCTGGATACAGGAGAAAGGCCATGCTCCGTCTGACACCCACATCCTTGCAGGAAGAAGAACCGGATCTGACACCGCTCATAGACATGGTGTTTATCCTGCTCATCTTCTTTATCCTGGCAGCGTCCTTTTCTGTGCGCGGCATGGATCTGGACTTGCCGTCAGCACAGTCCGGGCAGGCATTGTCAGGCAGGGTGGTGGAGCTGAGGCTAAGCCAGGACGGGTCCTTTTTTGTGGACGGCGTGCCAGTCCGAAGATCCGACATGCACTATAAATTGCAGGAACTGGTGCGGGAATTCAAGACAAAGCCGGGGCAGTTTGTCTTAAAGGCCCATCCCCTGGCTCCCTGCGAGGCGCTTGTCTTCATTGTGGACGAAGTACGCATGCAGGGCGGTGAAAAGCTGCTGATAGCCACAGCGCAGGCTGACGGGAAGGAGGGAGACAGATCAGAGCCGTCCTTAAAGCCTTCCCCCAAGCCTTCTCCGGGGACTACCTCTGGACTCCCTGCAGGCGGGATGGGACAATGACAGAAAAGGAATGCCTGCTGACCGGAATAGCCCTGTCCCTTTTTGCCCATTTCTGCCTTCTTGGAGGAATGGGGCAGAAAGAGCAGCCTGAGACTTCCGGAAAATATGTCGCGGTAACGCTGTCTTCCTCGTCTTTGTCAGCTGATGCTGGCACAGGAACGGGCATTGCATCGGCAAGTTCTGACCAGCTTGCCGATCATGAAGCAGCAGACCGCAGGCGGGCGGCCTTTTTGCGCTACCTGGAAGATATTGATTCTCTCGTGCATGCCCATCGCCTGGACGGAGGCGAGACCGGGCTTATAGGGGTTGCAAAGTACGCTGTGACCGTGCTGGCAGACGGGACGTTTACGGAGCCGGTGCTTCTTTCCTCTTCCGGCTCTGCAAAGCTGGATGAGGCGGCCAAAAGGGCCATACAGGCTGCCAGCGGCAAGGTGAAGCGGCCTGCCATTATAGGAACAGAGCCCATCCCCGTCCTTTTGTACGTCAAGTATCAGTACGGACTGCGATAAGACCGGCTATTTGCCTGCCACGATTTTTTTCTGAAAAAATCTTGCCTGCACTCTTGACAGTGTGAGGCAGCCGGACCTATAAGCAACAAAACTTCCATTTGGAAGTACCTTTTCATACATGCGATCAACAAGGTTATTGCCATGACTTCTCTTTCCCATAACAACATTTCTGCCACATCCGGCACCTGGTTTGCCGGCTGGTGGTGGCGTTGTGCCATGGAAGGGGAGGCTGAATAGCCCGCATCTGCTGTATTATCTGTATATAATGCGCCGCCCCTTCCTGAATAGCAGGGGGCGGCGTTTTTCTTTTTCAAGGCTTTGCACAAGGACAAGGACATGACTTCTTTCCAGAACATCATTTTAGCCACAAAGGCTGCTTGCGGCCGCTGGTGGTGGCGCAGTTCCATAAGGAAGGGAGCTCTGTTGCCTTGTATCTGACAGCAGGCTGCATAACGGACTTAAAAAAGCGCCGCCCTTCCAGCAAAGAAGAGCAGCGCTTTTTAATTTTTCATTTTTTTCACCATATATTTTCCCGTTCCCGCTTTGCGTAAGAAGAGAGGTTGAACAATGAACAGGGATGCCAAAGGCATAACACTGACGCAGAAGGCAAGGCTTCTGCCTGCAGACATGGAGACGCCCATCAGCCTGTTTATGGGCATGGTAGGTTCCGGAGACGGCATACTGCTTGAAAGCGCACATGTTGACGGCAAATGGGGCCGCTACAGCCTGCTTGCCTGCGATATCCTGCTGCGCGTTTTCTGCCGTAACGGAGAGCTGCATCTCAATATAGAGGATGACAGGCTGGCAAGCCTTGCCGAGCTTGACGGCATGCCCTTTGTGGAAGGGTTAAAGAGCCTCATGGACCTGATAACCATTGAGGCGCCGGCAGAGGACAGTTTTGACCTGCCGCCCATAACAAGGGCCTTGTACGGCTATCTGGGCTTTGAGATGGCTGGCCTCTTCAACCCCAAGCTTGCTGCTGTCCTTCCCAAGGAAGAGGCTGAGTGCCAGCTTGTCCTGCCAGGAACTGTGCTTGTCTTTGACCATCTCTACAACAGGCTCTGCCAGCTCAGCCTGGGCAATTTCAGGGAAATCCGCTCAGCCCATGAGTCAGGCTTCTTTGCAGCAGAACAAGAAGATTTTCCCATTCTGGCAGAACCCTCAGAAGAAGGCTTTAAGGACTGCGTGCGCCGTATTCAGGAGGAGCTCAGGCAGGGCGAGGCCATTCAGTGCGTGCCGTCCGTGCGTTTCTCCACTCCCTTCAGGGGCGACAGCTTTGCCCACTACCGCCGCCTGCGCCGCCTCAATGCCTCTCCCTATCTCTTTTACATGCATTTCCCGTCCATGAGCCTGTTCGGCTCATCGCCCGAAGTCATGGTGCGCTGCGACAAAAACCAGCTGCTGCTGGCCCCCATTGCCGGAACACGCCGCCGCGGCCGTACAGAGGAAGAGGATCAGAAGCTGGAGCTGGAGCTTCTGGCAGACCCCAAGGAAAGGGCAGAACACGTGATGCTGGTGGATCTTGGCCGCAATGACCTTGGCAGGGTTGCAGTCAAGGGCAGCGTGCATGTGGAGCGCCTTATGCAGACAGAGCGTTTCAGCCATGTCATGCATCTCACAAGTTCCGTGACAGCCGAGCTGAAAAAAGGCCTGGGACCAGTCGATGTGCTGGCATCGACCTTCCCGGCTGGAACAGTCTCAGGAGCACCCAAGCTGCGCGCCATTGAGATGCTGAGGGAAATGGAAGGGCAGGCACGCGGCCCATACGCAGGCTGCGTCGGCTGGATCGGACTGGACAAGGACAGCGTCAATCTGGACATGGGCATTACCATACGCTCCATGTGGACCAGGCAGGGACGGCTGTACTGGCAGGCCGGGGCCGGAATAGTACATGATTCCGTACCCGAGCTTGAATGGAAGGAAGTCAACAACAAATCAGCCATTATGCGTCTTGTCCTGTCTGACAAAGGGGAAAACAGCCATGTTTCTACTCATAGATAATTACGATTCCTTCACCTACAACCTGGTCCAGTCCTTTCAGAACCTCGGAGAGGATCCGGTAGTCCTTTTTAACGACGACCCCAAAATTCTTGAGCTTGCTTCCTCCGGAACCTTAAGCAAGGTTGTCCTTTCTCCTGGCCCGGGGCATCCCTCCTCTGCCGGCCTCTGCCTTGAATTTTTGAAGCTTCTGCCGCATTCGGTGCCGGTGCTTGGCGTCTGCTTAGGCCACCAGATCTTAGGCATGTTCGGCGGTGCAGAAGTAAAGACCGGACCGGTTATCATGCACGGCATGCAGAGCGCCATAGAGCATGACGGCACAGGGCTCTTTCAGGGCGTACCCGATCCTTTCACTGTGGGGCGCTACCACAGCCTTGTTGTCTGCTGCGATGATATGGACGAGGAAAAGTATCCCTTCCGTGTAACTGCCAGAGGGCCTGAAAACGAAGTCATGGCCCTGGAATACAAGGACCGCCCCTGGGCCGGCGTGCAGTTCCATCCTGAGTCTGTCCTGACTCCTGACGGGCTGCGCCTCTTAAGCAATTTCCCGGACAGCCTGCACTACTACCAGAAGGACGGGGAAAAGCCGCAGGCCTCCTGCATAGAGACAGAGCAGGAAAAGCCCCAGCTGAAAACAATCCTTGAGCGCCTGGCCTTAAGGCAGGACCTTGACGCCACCATGGCCCAGACAGCCTTTGACATGCTGATGGACGGCGAACTGACGCCTGTGCAGACGGGAGCCTTCCTAATGGGGCTGAGAGGAAAGGGCGAGACATCCCTTGAACTGAGATGCGCCATACGCTCTGTCCTTGCAAGGGCTGTGGCTGTTCCGCCGCTTCCTGCAGGATGCATTGACGTTGTGGGCACAGGCGGTGACGGAAGATCTTCCTTCAACTGCTCAACCTGCTCCTGCCTGACCCTGGCAGGCATGGGCTACAAGGTGGCCAAGCACGGCAATGCCGCCGTCTCCTCCACCTCAGGTGCAGCCGATGCCCTTTCCCTGCTGGGCATCCCCCTGGAAAAGGAGGCTGAAAAGATTGTCGAGCAGATAGAAAAGACCAATTTCGGCTTTTTCTTTGCCCCCAATTTCCATCCCTCCTTCAGGCATGTGGGACCTGCCCGCAAGGAACTTGGCATACGCACCCTGTTCAATATACTGGGCCCCATGATCAATCCTTCCCGTCCCCCCTACCTGCTCATGGGCGTGGCCAGGCCGGAACTGGTGAGGCTTATTGCTGATACGCTTTCCTCTTCAGACACGCTTGAGCGCGCAGCCATAGCCTATGGCGCCGGCGGCTACGACGAGGTAACGCCCATGGGGCCAGCCACAGTCATCATGCTGGACCATGGCAGGCAGACGCCCCTGACCATCGATCCTGCAGAATACGGCATCAGTCCCTGCACGCCTGAGGACGTGGCAGTGCACTCAAAGGACGAGGCCGTCGCCTGCCTGCGCGAGCTCTTGCAGGGCAGGGGCAATGCCCATATGAGGGACATGGTTGCTCTCAACGTGGGCCTGGCCATCCATGTCATTGATGGCACAAAGCCCCTTGCTCAGTGCATGAAGGAAGCCAGGGAGGCCGTTGAAAGCGGCGCTGGCAGCAAGTTTGTCAAAAAAGCCTAAGGCGCATATTTCAGGGCATGAACACCATGGATACCACGATGAATGAGGCGAGATCCGGGCAGGGCTGCGGCATGAACCGCTTTGTTGAGGCCAAGCAGGAAGAGCTCGCAAGGCTCAGGACTGCGGAAGGTGCCCCAAGGCCTGCCATGATGCAGCGCCCGTCCTTTTTTGCGGCACTTAAAAGTGCATCAGCTAAGGGTCCCCTGCCTGTCATTGCCGAATACAAGCGTGCCTCCCCGTCAAGAGGGCGCATCTGCGATGCAGTCAGCGTACAGGACGCAGTCAGCGCCTATGCCGGACACGGAGCCTCAGCCCTTTCAATTCTGACAGAGGAGCGATATTTTGACGGCAGCCTTGCCTTTATAGATCTGGCACGCAAAACGCTTGATGAACAGGGCTTTGGCAATGTGCCTCTTCTGCGCAAGGATTTTCTCTTTGACCCCTTGCAGATAGAGGCAACCGCAGCCACAAGGGCCTCGGCCTTCCTGCTCATTGTCCGCATGCTCCCTGACGCAGCCGCCCTGCGCGATTTGCGGATCCTGGGCGAGAAATACGGCCTTGATGCAGTGGTGGAGGTCTTTGACGGGGAGGATCTGGAACTGGCCAGGCTTGCCGGTGCCAGGATTGTCCAGGTAAATGCCAGGGATCTTGTCACCTTCAGGGTGGAGAGAAAGCTCTGCCTTGATCTTCTGCACACAGCCGGCAAAAGGGCTGGCGAAGCCTGGATTGCTGCCTCCGGCATGGAAGAGCATGGGCATCTGCTTGAAGCGGCCGCTGCCGGATTTGATGCGGCGCTGGTCGGGACTGCGCTCATGCGCAACGGTACCCCTGGCAGGGATCTTGACAAACTGCTTGCAGGAAATGACGGGGCAGGCCATGTTCTTTAAAGTATGCGGCATGACAAGGCAGCAGGATCTTGATATTGCCTCTGAACTTGGTTTTGCTGTTTCAGGCTTTATCTTCCATCCCAGAAGCCCCAGAAACGTCGAAGCCCGGCAGGTGCGCTCTCTTGAGAGCGGCCGCATGCTGAAAGCAGGCGTCTTTGTGGAGCAGAATGCACAAGAAATCCTGAAGACAGTGGAACTGGCGCATCTAGATCTGGTGCAGGTGCACGGGAAGCAGGATGCACAATGCCTGAAGGAGCTTGCAGATGCTCTTGGCAGGGAGCGCATAGTGCGCGTTGTCTGGCCTGAGAGCCATGCCGGCAGAAAAGGGCTGCTTGACTGTATTGAGTCTTGTGCGCCGTATTGCGGCATGGTGCTGCTTGATGCAGGATCTGGCGGCGGCGGGCACGGGACCGGGATACC
>JAUMVQ010000117.1 GCA_030530085.1 Desulfovibrionaceae bacterium
CTAGGCGGCTTGGTCAGCCTCTTTCGCTTGGCGCAAGTGGAGCTTTTACGCTGACGCACCCTGTCTGTCAACAACTTTTTTCATTTTTCTTCAAAAAAATTCTTCTTTTTCCTACATGACGGCCATTAGAGCCATTTTCCTGCAGGCAGCTTTGAGAAGATATCTACAGCCTTTTCCCCAGTTCAGGACATTGTCCCGAGATGCCCTTGATAATGGCCTTGCGTTTTGCCGTATCAAATTCTCTCAGTATATCCACTATCCTTCGCTCTGCATCGCCAAGGCCTGAGCGTGCTATACGCATAAGGCTGTTCTTATCAACAGGGAAGCCTGCAAGATATTCTTTTTGTATAATGTCCAGGACATCCTTGCGGACTGGTCCCTGGCCGTACATAGCACACAAAAAATTGACACAGGCATCATCCGGCAGAAACTCCAGCACGGCACAAGCTTTCTTTGCAGCAAGCATCCCTATGACAAGCCCCCCGGCCTGCGGGCTTTCTGACTGCAATTTCATGGCAAGGCTTTCCTCACGGGACATTTCCCGCTCTGGCACATCGCCGTCTGACATTTTTCTGACAGTGCGGGCATTTATGTCATTAAAATGACTGTCTTTGTTCCCCTTCCTTCTGTTTCTTAAAGACCATGCCAGTCCAAAAACCATCAGGACAGCACAGCCAGCTGCTATCAGATATAATAAGCGCATTTTGGTCTCATCGTTTTGAAAAAGGATAAAGCTGACTGCTATACTGTCGCCGTTCTGCCCCTTTAGTCCCGCAGCATGGCTGACCAGGTTGCAAAGGCGTTCCTGTTCTGCACGTATGCCTTCTGCGCTTCCGTTTAATCCACTGAGCACAGCCGCATCTATAATAATGGCCACAGTACGTCCTGTTTTTTTGCCAGTATTGTCGCTGCCATTGTTTTCAGCATCACCACAATTAACCTGCACGACGACATGCTCGTCACCGTAGACAGGAACAAGCAGTGTCCGGATTTTTTGCACAAGCCTGGCACTGTCCTTGTCCTCTTCGGCAGTTTTTGTCTTAACAGGTTCTGCCTGAGCCAGTGCTGTGGGAGAAAGCCACAGCACTACCCTGTAGCTTTCCTGCAGCGAGGAAACTCCCGGGAACAGCGCCAGTACCAGCAGAATGGCTGTAAGCACTGTACAGCGTACACTAAAGGACAACGATGCAAGCCATCTGTGTCTTTGCCTGCACGCTGTATCTTTTCTGTGCGCCATGCCCTTCATACCTGTCTGCCCTGCCATTGCCAGCAACCTCGTCCCCTCAACAGGTCTTACAGTTTCTTTTCAGGGATGGTACTGCCACCTGCAGGCAGTGTCTGAAAAAGAAAAGACCTGGTTTTGCTTTTATTGTATAAGCAAAAACCAGGCCAAAATATACTTTTCAGCAAAACGAACAAAGGCTGTGCCGCCCTGCTCCCTCCTTACTTTGCCTTCAGCTGCATGCGCTGCAAGGGAGTGCCCTGCTTAAGCAGGCTGACAAATATCCTGGCACAGCCCGCTGCATCGCTCAGGGCCTCATGATGATTCAGCCTGATATGATAGTACGAGCAAAGGGCGTCCAGACGATAGTTAGGCAACTTCAAGGCTGATCTTGCCCCTTTCAGGGTGCAGTAAAAGGGCAGCCCCGGCTGCCTGCATCCGAAATTCTGGCAGCAGGCAGCAAGAACGGATCTGTCAAAAGGGGCATTGTGGGCAACAAGGCCGTCTGCCCCCTGCATGAACGACTCTATTTCAGGCCATATGTCGGCAAAGGTCGGTGCCGAGCGCAGCATATTCCAGGTAAGGCCGTGTATCTCCGTGAACCGGACAAAAGAAGACGGCGGCCTGATCAGGCTTTGGTAGCTGTCTGACAGAACACCGTCTTCTATACGGACCATGCCTATGGAGCAGGCTGAATACCGCTCATAGCCGCTGGTCTCAAAATCAATTGCTATGAAACGGGACAAGCCTACTTTGCTCCTTCCTTGCAGGACAAAGCGGCCGCTTCCTTCAGTCTTTCGGCAATATACTTTTCCATGTCAGCATTTTCTTCGTCATAGTTGAAGCATGCTGCATCATCGCCTGCCAGTCCCTGGGGAACCCAGTCGCCCAGTTCTTCAGGATCCTGTATCAGGTCAGCATAGAAGCAGACTGAAAGCCAGCGCTCTGCCGGATCATCGTCTACCACGTCCACCAGCACAAAAAGGTCTCTCTCAGTCTGTCCTGCTCCCTTGGCCCTGATTGAGTAGCTCACCCCGGGCCTGCAGCGATACGACAGGCTGACGCCCTGCATACCTGACAGCAAATCAATATACCCATGCAGGACGCTTTTGGCTCCCAGAGGGTCAACCTGCCATTCCTTCAAAAAAGCAGCATAAGCTTCTTGCTCGTTCATACCTTTTCTCCTGCTATTTTCCTAAAGAAGACACGGCCCCTAAAGCCGCCAGCCTTCTTATATGAATGTATTTTTGTCAGAGACACCCAAAAAAGGCAAGCCTGCATGAAAAAAAGGTCCCTGCCTGTACGGACAGAGTACCTGGCTCATGGAGCTTTCATGGCTCCCTGCACAGAGGGCATGCGCAAAGCTCATGCCCACAGATCAGCCAGTTTTTCGTATTTGACATACTGCCCATTCTCCTTATCTTAAAAGCATATATATTCCATATATTTTTTGCTCTTTCTCTTTGCAAAAAGAGGAGCAGGAGCTGACTTTAACTCAGCAGCCCTCAGGCATCACTTCTTTTACAGGACTTTGCAATGATAGAAATAGTCAGGGCCAAGTTGCATGGCATTCATGTAACAGGATGCGATCTCGCTTACCATGGCTCCATTACGCTTGACCCGCTTATCTGTCGCGAGGCAGGCATATATCCCCTTGAATTCGTCTACATCTGGAACAAAAACACAGGTGCACGCATCTCTACCTACGTAATTTATGGCGAACCAGGCTCAGGCTGCTGCATTCTGAACGGGGCAGCTGCCCGTTCATGCCAGAAAGGCGACACAGTCATTATCTGTGCCTCAGAATACATAACGGACAAAACCGAGCTGTATTCAAAAAGGCCAACCGTCCTGACCTTTAATGACGATAACAGCATTGCCGAAAAACTGGCCTATGAAGTAGTTCCTTCAATAAAAGACGGCCAGGATGAGCCAGGCTTTGACATGAACATTGTCCGCGAACAATAATGGCAGCACTGCTTTAAAAACAGAATCGTACCATACGATCCATCAGGATATTTCATGAACAATATGCTTTCCCGCAACATGCTTATCTGGCTTTTTCTGGCCTTAGGCGCGCTTATGCTCTTCTCGCCCGGCCAGGAAACCAAGCAGCCGTCCATTTCGTACAGCGAACTGATGGACCGCGTGGATCAGGGCCAGGTTTCCTCTGTCATCATACAGGGAAACCAACTGACTGCCATCGACGGCACAGGCGGCAAGTCCTACAGTTTTGCTCCTAAGGATCCTTCAATGCTCTCGCATCTCCTGGGCAAGAACGTCGAAGTCAGGGCAGAGCCTCCGGAAGACCAGCCTTGGTACATGGCCATGCTGATGTCTGCCATCCCCATGCTCATTTTGCTTGTCATCTGGATCTATGTCATGCGCAATATGAACGGCATGGGCGGAAGCCGCATGTCAATCGGGCGATCCAGGCACAGGGTGCTCAATGAAAAGGACTCCAAGCAGAAGGTGACCTTTGCTGACGTAGCCGGCGTAGAGGAAGCCAAGGACGAGCTGCGCGAGGTAGTCGAGTTTTTGTCCAATCCCAAGAAATTCACCCGCCTGGGATGCCGTATTCCCAAGGGCTGCCTTCTGGTCGGCCCTCCAGGAACAGGCAAAACCCTGCTGGCAAGGGCCGTGGCAGGCGAGGCAGGAGTGCCTTTCTTCTCCATATCCGGCTCGGATTTCGTGGAGATGTTCGTCGGTGTCGGCGCCTCACGCGTGCGCGACCTGTTTGAACAGAGCAAAAAGAATGCTCCGTGCATTGTGTTCGTAGATGAAATCGACGCTGTCGGCCGCAGGCGCGGAGCCGGGCTTGGCGGCGGACACGATGAAAGGGAGCAGACCCTCAACCAGTTGCTGGTTGAAATGGACGGCTTTGAAGCCAATGAAGGCGTCATTATCCTGGCCGCCACCAACCGTCCTGATGTGCTGGATCCGGCCCTGCTCCGCCCCGGCCGTTTTGACAGGCAGGTGGTCGTGCCTACCCCCGACCTAAAAGGCCGCAAGGAAATCCTGAAGGTCCATACCGGGAAAATTCCCCTGGGGAATGATATCAACCTGGATACCCTGGCCAGCGGCACCCCCGGCTTTTCAGGGGCTGATCTGGAGAACCTCGTCAATGAGGCCTCCCTGCAGGCTGCCCGTGCCAACAAGAAAGTGGTGACCATGCAGGAATTTGAATACGCCAAGGACAAAATCCTCATGGGGCGAGAACGCAAGTCGCTTATCCTGTCGGATGAGGAAAAACGCATTACAGCCTACCATGAAGCCGGCCACGCCCTGGCAGCCAAGCTGCTGCCCGATTCCGATCCCGTCCACAAGGTCAGCATTATTCCCAGAGGCAGAGCTCTTGGCGTTACCATGCAGCTGCCTGGCGAGGACCGCCACAACTACGTGAAATCATGGCTGCGCAATAACCTGGTTATTCTCCTGGGCGGACGTGTGGCTGAAGAAATCATCTTCAAGAATGTCACTACCGGCGCATCCAACGATATTGAGCGTGTAACGCAGATGGCCCGCAGGATGGTCTGCGAATGGGGCATGAGTGATAAACTGGGCACAGTCCTCATAGGAGAAAAGAATCAGGAAGTCTTCATCGGCCGCGAATGGGTTCAGAACAGGAACTACAGCGAAAAGACTGCCAGGGCAGTCGATGCCGAAGTCAAGACACTGGTTGATGAGGCACACACAAGATGCCACAACCTTCTCACGGAAAATCTTGCCATCCTGCACCGCATAGCAAAGGCGCTGATTGAGAAGGAAACAATCACAGGCGAAGACATCGAAGCTTTGATGGCTGAGCCTGATGAAAACAGCAAAGTTGTCACTGGCCAGAATTCAGCAGGCGTCGCTCTTGCTTAATATAAGATAAAGCAGAAGCACAGATAAGGTCTCTGGGAGTAGTCTTGGAGGCCTTTTTTATGTCAGTTTTCGTATAGTGTGCGTCACTTCATCGCACCCATCAATTGTTGAAAAATTCTACAAGACATAACAGGCCTGTTTGGTGGTTCCTTTGCTACTGAGAACACAAAAGTGCTTCTATGTAGGTGGTTATGACAAGATATGTTATTAGGAATGTAAGCATGAGACAGTTTATCAAAACACTTATTGTATACCTTTTAAGTTGTACCTTCGGAACTATTGTTTTTATTGTCCTGTTTCAAATAGAATTTCTTTCTTCCTCCATGAAGGTATTTTTCTACAAGGGACTTGTTTATCTTGCAATTGCCTCACTGCTGTCTGTGGCAAGCAGTTTTTTATTCGCAAAAGCAATAGCTGTTACATCCGATTTTAAGGACAGAATTGTTGTCTTCTCTCTGTTTTTTGGTATCACTCTTGGCTGGTTTATTCTGATTCCGGTTACTACAGAACGTTCAATATCTGTCTATATGCTAAGCTATATATATAGTCAGGACAAGACGATAGGAAAGGAAGAGTTTGAACGTATCTTCTTTGATGACTATATAGTCAAGCATGGTTCCTTTACCAAAAGGTTTGCTGAACAGCTTGAAACAGGAAATATTGAACAGGTCGGAAATAAATACATAATGACTGAACAAGGACATTCAATAGTAAAAATGTTCAAAACAGCATCTTCTCTCTTTAATACAGAGGACTGGATAGTTAATCCAAATAAAAAGTGATAGTTTGCGGGTGCTCTAAGAGCTTACTGCGCCAATGGGCAAAATTATGCTCTGATACAATCCGCTATCACGGACCCAAGGTCATTCCCCTCTACAACTACGCCATAGGCTGCGGAGCTGACTATGTATTTCAGACAGACAGCGATGACCAGACAAGGCCCGAGGACTTTGCCTCTTTCTGGCAGGCCAGACAGCAGTATGATGCCATCTTTGGTTTGCGCAGTGTAAGAGGTGACGGCAAAGTACGTGGCTTGGTGGAAAAAATTGTCTGTCTTCTGGTTCTCTTCTTTTTCGGCGTACATGTTCCCGATGCCAATGCCCCGTTCAGCCTGATAAAGTGCTCCGTACTTAAGCAGTACATGTCCGCCTTTTCTCCTGACTACAATCTGCCCAATATTCTGACCACGACCTTCTTTGTCTTCTACCGGCACAGGGGCTGCTTCAGGGAAATTTCCTTCAGGCCGAGAATGGCAGGGACCAACAGTATCAATGTGAAGCGCATCATATTGATAGGGATATGAGCCCTGAAGGATTTTGCCAGATTCAGACGCTGGATGCGTATGCGGAAAAACTAAATGGATTCTATCAAAAAGCTGTTCTTGCAGCATAAGGCTGTCATTTTCTATCTGTTTTTTGGCGGCTGTACCACAATCGTCAACATTGCAAGCTATGCCGT
>JAUMVQ010000118.1 GCA_030530085.1 Desulfovibrionaceae bacterium
TCAGCCTCTTTCGCTTGGCGCAAGTGGAGCTTTTACGCTGACACCCCCTGCCTGTCAACAACTTTTTTCTTTTTTCTTCAAAAAAATTCTTCTTTTTCCTACATGGCGGCCATTAGAGCCACTTTCCTGCTGTCAGCAAAAATCACTTTTTTTCGGCTGTCACTGCTGCACGTCCTGTTATCTGGCTCTTTTTCTATGCTTCAATGTGCTTCATTTTACTTTCTCCATATTTTTTTTGCTCATTTGAGCAAAATTGTTGACACCGTTCTCTCTTTTAAATTATGCTCATCTGAGCAAAACAACGGATATTTCTTCCCAGGGAGAGTATATGGCCCGTCCTACCCAGTGCCGCAAAATAGCAGTGTACCCTAATGCAACAAGCTTCAGGCCCGGCGATATGCCTTACGATGCAGCATCCGAGCTTAAGCTGCCATTGGATGAGCTGGAAGCACTGCGTCTTGCCGACATGGAAGAAATGACCGCTATTGAAGCTGCCCGCTATATGAATGTTTCAAGGCATACCTTCGGACGCATATTGTCCAGTGCCAGAAAAACAGTGGCTACAGCCCTCTGCACCGGCTGCGCCCTCAAAATAGAGGGCGGACACTACAGCCTGGCCAACCTTATCCCTTCACCACAAGGCTTTACGGGACGCATTGCCGTCTGCGCCACGGGCCCTGCCGGCAATGCAGATGTAAGCGAGCGCTTTGGCCGTGCCGGAGGCTTTGTCATCGTTGACGTGCCTTCCATGGAATTCAGCTACCTGGACTCAAGGCCTTTCCAGGAGAACGGGCAGGAACCAGGCATGGCTACAGTCCGCGCCCTGAACGATGCACATGTGACAGTCGTGCTTGGGCGTGTCATGGGGCCAAAAGTTTTTGAGGCCCTGCGTTCAAAGGGCATACGCATCTGCCTCAATGCCGACTGTACCGTTATCAGGGCAGTCGAGCTTTTTTGCAGCGGCGAACTTCCCGATGCTCTGGAAGCCAACTGGGATGCCGCTGCTGATACCAACTGATACTTCCCTTTGTCTTTTGCTCTCTTTGCTTCACCCTTTTTTAAGAGGAGTTTCTCATGAATACACGTATTGCTGTTCCTTCCTGCCTTCCCGGCGGCCTTGATGCAGCCATCGGCATGCACTTTGGCAAATGCGACATCTTTACCGTCATCGACATTGCAGACGGTGCCGTTTCTTCCGTTACTACCATTCCCTCTGTGCCTCATGAACACGGCGGCTGCCTTGCCCCTGTGCAGATTATGGCTGACAATGGCGTCAAGGCCATGCTGGTTGGCGGCATGGGCATGCGTCCCCTTCAGGGCTTTGCCTCAGCCGGCATAGACGTCTACGCCACCGGCCTCTGCAAAACTGTAGGCCAGGCCGTCGAGACCTTTATCGCAGGCAAACTGACCCAGTTCTCTTCCGAGAATTCCTGCAGCTGCCATCACCACCACTAGACCTCTGGTTCCTTAAGGACAGACAGCAAAAAAAAGAGAGGGAGAACACGGCGATCTCCCTCTCTTTTTTGCATCAAATCTGCACTATTGCTGTGCCAGCCTGCCTGAGGGTACGGGCACATTGAAAAGGGGAGCTCCAATCGGAGCTCCCCTTCCCTGTATTTTGCTGTGCTACTTTGCGTATCCTACTGCCCTGCGTTCACGGATAACCGTTACCCTGATCTGTCCGGGATACGTCAGTTCCTTTTCGATCTTCTCGGATATCTGCTTGCACAGAATATAGGTCATATCGTCGTCCACAGTATCCACGTTGACCATGACCCTGACTTCCCTGCCTGCCTGAATGGCATAAGCCTTTGAAACACCCTCAAAGCTGGTGGCAATGGATTCCAGTGTCTCCAGCCTCTTGACGTAGTTTTCAAGCAGTTCCTTGCGGGCTCCGGGCCTGGCCCCGGAAATAGAGTCTGCAGCCTGCACCAGGACAGCCAGGGCCGAATTGGGCCTGACATCCTCATGGTGGGCTGCAATGGCATGCACTATTTCCTTGCTTTCGCTGTATTTCTTTGCAGCATCGGCACCGATAATGGCGTGGGGGCCTTCTATTTCATGATCAAGCGCCTTGCCTATGTCGTGCAAAAGACCGGCGCGCTTGGCCTTCTTTTCATCCAGCCCGAGCTCTGCAGCCATCAGGCCGCACAAGGCAGACACTTCCAGAGAATGCTGCAGTACATTCTGGGTAAAGCTGGTGCGGTAGCGCAGCTGCCCCAGAAGGTGCACCAGTTCGGGATGAATACCGTGCACGCCTGCATCAAAGGTGGCCTGCTCGCCTATCTCGCGCACGCGGGCATCCATTTCCTGCGTGCATTTCTGAACCATTTCCTCAATGCGCGCCGGATGGATGCGGCCGTCCTGTATCAGGCGTTCCAGGGCCATCTTGGCTATTTCGCGCCGCAGGGGGCTGTATCCTGACAGAATAACCGTCTCCGGCGTGTCATCAATGATAAGGTCCACGCCTGTAGCCGCCTCAATGGAACGTATGTTCCGCCCCTCGCGGCCTATGATGCGGCCCTTTATATCTTCTGAAGGCAGGCTCACCGTAGTCACGGTCTGCTCGCCTACATAATCGCCTGCATAGCGCTGGATGGCCATGCAGAGAATTTCCTTTGCCTTGCGGCCTGCCTGTTCCTTGGCATCGCTTTCTATCTGGCGTGCCATGCGGGCTGCCTCGTGCAGGCTTTTCTGGCGTATGTCCTGCATTATGCGGGCCTTGGCCTGTTCAGGTGTCAGTCCGGCTATTTCGACCAGCTTGGCTTCCTGTTCGTCAATGCGGGTCTGCACAAAGAGCTCATCCTCTTCAAGCTTGCGCTCGCGGCGCGTGAGCTCCTTGTCCTGGGCCAGCAGTTCCTGTTCCTTGGCATTGGCCTTTTCCTGCCGTTCGTCCAGACGCGTGCTTTGCTCTTCAAGCTTGCGCTCGCGGTTTTTTATTTCCCGCTCGCGGTCACGGAACTCATTTTCCTGCTCCCTTTTCTGGTTGAGCAGGTCATCACGTCCCTGAAGAATAAGCTCCTTCTTCTGAACCTGGGCCTCCTTGCGGGCCTCCATCACAATGCGCCTGGCAAGAGTCTCGGCATCGCCAAGACGCTTGCTCACAATGTATTTTCTTATAATCCAGCCTACTATGCACCCGACAAGCAGGGCACAGCCTATGTAGACCATCTCCATTGGGCAGTTTCCTTTATGTAAACGGGACCCTTGTCCCGATTTAAGAAAAAAAAGCCCTTCTGCACCTGCCCTTTCAAGCACAAAAAAGCCCGCAGCGGCGGGTTATAAGGAGATTCTGCCAGCCATCCCGTGGGACAGGACAGATGAATGCAGTCAAAAAATCCACAAAACAAAGAAAAAAAGTTCCCCCAAAAGGCCGTGTTTCTTTCAATGTAGAACCCGGTTACCCAGGGTGGGCTCCGATGTATTCCCGTCAGGACTCCCAATCCAAGTCGGGCATGCACAAAGGGAATAGCAACCGGCTCCCTAATTGCAAGATTGTTCGGTCAGCACTGATATAGAAATCACCTGCTTTCCAGGGGAACGATTATATATTTTTCGATTGTTCCATATATGTCAGCAGCCTTTGGAGGCGTTCACCCGTCTCCTCCTGCTGTTTTTGGAGCTGAATCAATTCATCTGCCAGTTCCAGGGCCATAAAGGTCAGCAAACGTTCCTTATCCTGCCGTCCATTATTCCTGTGTACCTGGTCAGCAAACCTGTCCTCAAGCAGGCGTATGGCTTCACGAAAACGCCATGCGCTGGCCCCATCTTTAAGGGTAATGGGGATACCGAGGACGGTCAGGTTAATAGTACCCGAACTCACGAGAACTTCTCCACGCCGGCATGACCCTCAATTTTGCCTATCAGGGCATCTATGCGGGCCACAGCCTTTTCCCTGGCCGTTTTTTCGGCCTCAAGGTCCTGGCGCATTGTCTGGTTCTCAGCCAATAACGCAGCACTCTCGCTTTCTGCCCTTTCGAGACGCGTCCTCAGTTCACGATTGTCATCAGCAAGATTGTGTATCCTGAGCTCAAGACTGGCAAGAGTTTCCGTAATTTCTTTATATCCCAAGGAGCCCTCCTTTGCAATAAAGGCCGGTCATTTTTGCAGGGAAAGGTTCAGTATGCCAGCCGGCATGTCTTTGATTTTTCAGTAATTTTTGCTTCAAATGAAAGCTGTTTCAGAAATGCGGGAACAGTCTTTGGGAATCAGCCTGGGCAGGCCTGCTTCTGTCCCATGTCCTGAAAAGAAGCAGGGAGCATCCCTGAAAGATGCTCCCGCTCTCATTATCGTAACTACCGGATCCGGCAGCACAAGCCTTACGCTTTGCTGTCACGTCTCCTGCCCAGGTTTTTCTGACGGCCACGCCCTATGGCAAGCTCTCCCTCGGGCACGTCCTTGGTGATAACGGAGCCTGCGCCGACAAGGCTTCCGGCACCTACTGTTACAGGAGCAACTATGGCCGTATTGGACCCTATGAAGGCATGCTCGCCGATAACGGTCCTGAACTTGTTCTTGCCGTCATAGTTGCAGGTAATTGTCCCTGCCCCGATATTGGTGCCGGCACCTATTTCAGAATCCCCCAGATAGCTCAGGTGGTTGGCCTTGGCTCCTTCGCCAAGCTTTGTCTTCTTCAGCTCGACAAAGTTGCCGACATGGGCATTTTTGCCAAGATCGGCTCCGGGACGCAGCCTGGCATAGGGCCCCACCAGGGCTCCTTCATGGACCACGGCCTCTTCAAGATGGGAGAAGGGACGTATCTCGGCCCCGGCTTCCACCACGCTGTCGCGGATGACACAGTTGGAAAACACCCTGGCATCGGTGCAAATACGGCTTTTTCCTGTAACAGTGCAGGGGCCGCACAGCTCGGCACCAGGCTCAACCTGGGCCATGGGGCTTACATAGACGCTTTCCCTTGCGTGCAGGATAACGCCTGACTTAAGCAGCTGGTCATTAACCTGTTTTTGCATCCTCTGTTCGGCATCAGCCAGTTCCAGGGGGGAATTGACGCCAAGCAGTGTCGGCGTATTGCCGCAGACAATGCCTTTCACGCTGGCACCCTGCTCAAGGGCCAGTCCGACAAGGTCAGTGATATAGTATTCGCCGCTCTTGTTGCTGTTAGAGACGCGGGGCAGAAGCTCTTCTGCCAGTGCCAGCGAGAACACGTACACGCCGGCATTGACTTCACCTGAGCAGGGACCCCACTTGGCCAGATCGTAATCCTTGGCCTCGATGATCCCCACCAGATTGCCTTCCTCGCGCACCACACGCCCATATGAGGCAGGATTGGCAAGGGAAATTGAAGCAAAGGCCAGGTCTGCCTGCTGTGACTGCTCAAGGAACTGGCCGACAATTTCAGCGGTCACCAGGGGAGTATCGCCGTTGATGACCAGCACGCGCTCCACGCCGGCTTCCTTAAGGGCAGGCAGGGCGCAGGAAAGGGCATGGCCTGTGCCAAGCTGTTTGTCCTGCATAACAAAACGGGCACCGGGAACAGCCTTGCGCACCTCTTCGGCACCGTGGCCGACAACCAGCCAGATGTTTTCACCAAAATGCGGGGCAAGGGCATTCATGACATGCAGCACCATCGGTTCACCGAGCACTGTCTGAAGCACCTTGGGCCTCTCTGAATGCATGCGTGTTCCTTTTCCGGCAGCCAGCACCAATGCGGCAGTTTTCATCCTTTTCTCCATATTATATCCGGTATTTATCTACCATATATTTGTTAGTTGCAGGCCCATGGCAGCAGGCCGCAACGGGGCGTGCTGCACAGGACATACTATTTGACTGCTTAAAAATAACAATCAAGCAGGCACTTGGCAAGGACATGGCTGATGCCTTCTTTTTTGTGCTCACAGAAGGGAAGGCCTGCTGGAAAGGTTTTCTGCTCCCAGGAGAACACGAAAGAAAGGTACTTCAGCTTCTGACGGCTGAGGTACCCTTCCTTTTTTGCAGTCAGGTTACAAAACTGTTCTGGCTGCCTGTCTTTTTTCCTTATTCAGCAGCAGGCTCTTCCTTCTGGCCGGCCTCCTGCACCCGAAACACCAGGCCTGCGTCCTGCACGTCGATGCACACAGTCTGCCCGTCCAGAATCTTTCCGGCAATTATATCCCTGGCCAGAGGCGTTTCGATATAATGCTGTACATAACGCTTGAGCGGACGTGCGCCGTAGATGGGATCATAGGCCTCTTCAGCCACATGCTCCCTGGCTGCTTCCGAGAGGACAAGGCTGATCTGCCTGTCAGCAAGGCGCTTGCGCAGCAGGTTGAGCTGCAGCTCAACGATACGGGAGACCTCGTCCCTGCGCAGGGGCGTAAAGATGACAGTCTCGTCAATACGGTTGAGGAATTCGGGCCTGAAGTGCTGTTTAAGCTCTTCAAGCACATCCTTTCTGGCATTGGGATCCAGGTTGCCCTTGTCGTCAATGCCCTGCAGAAGGCGCGGCGATCCGATATTGGACGTCATGATGATGATGGTATTGCGGAAATCGACCGTATGTCCCTGGCTGTCTGTCAGGCGGCCGTCATCAAGCACCTGCA
>JAUMVQ010000119.1 GCA_030530085.1 Desulfovibrionaceae bacterium
ATCATTATTGTTTCAGGATGTGCTTTCAGGACAGTCAGATTGTGTCTGGAAAAGAAGGTAATTTCTTTATTTCAATCTGTCAAGAATAATTTTATATTAAAAAATGTTTTTTTCTGAAAACCTGCCAGGCATGCCAGATTTCCGGTATTTTGGGGCTGAGAGCCATCTTGCAGGCCGGAGGCAATAGCTGCCTTAAAGCAGGTTATGATGCCGCTGCAGAGTTTTCTGGCCAGGGTGTTTTCTACCTGGCTTTTTTGTAATCGCTTTTATTTTTAGTGTCAATATTGTTTTATTGTGTTTTTTGATAATTTGTGAGCAGTCTGCTGGAACCGCCATATCCTGCCACTGTACGATCGTGAGGGAGGATGTGCTCGCTGTCCATACGGGCGGCACGAAGAGCCTAAAATACGGTCATCCGTTGTTACAGGCTTATTTTTCCAGCTCTTGACAGCACAGAAAAGAACATATAAAGTACTTAAATTCAGTGGGCGGTTAGCTCAGCTGGTAGAGCGCTGCCCTTACAAGGCAGATGCCACAAGTTCAAGTCTTGTACCGCCCACCACATAAGAAAATCATACGTCCGTTTCCCAGTATGCTGGGAACGGACGTTTTTTGTTTTGGCAGAACAACAGGGGGCAGGCATTGGCTGCACAAAAAAATAAGGGACGGACGAGATTTTCGTCCGTCCCTGTACAATATGCAGTATGCAGTCAGCGGATTTGTGGCTTAGACAGCAGCTTTTGCCTTGTGATCAGCTTTGTCTGCTTCATCGCCCATATCATCGCCGGAAATGGCTTCTGTCATCAGCCTGGCCGCATCACTGTTGTTGAGGCGTTCCCTGGCTGTATAGACCTCGTCGGTCTTGGTGAAGACGTACAAGATGTCTCCTGCCTGCAGTCTGAAGGAACTGTCTGGTGATGTAGTCAGTTTGCCCTGACGGGAGACGGCAACAATGGTCAGTCCCAGCTTTTTGCGGATATTTCCCTCAAGCAGGGTTTTGCCGGCATAGGGTGATGCCGCTTCCAGGGCTATGGCGCAGACTCCCAGGTCCGGGAGCCTTGTTACAAAGGCTCCGATGTCAGAAGAGTGGGCACGGCGGCGTATGGTAGAGTAGTACTCCTGCCGCAGTTTCTGGGCCATGGTGTTAATATTCTGGCTGGGAAGCAGGTAAGCGGTAAGTACCTGGCAGAAGGTTTCAATGCCTGCCTCAAATTCCTCAGCTATGACCCTGTTGGCACCCAGTGCATACAGATGCTCTATTTCTGTCACAAAGCGTGTCCTGGCAATGATGGTCACATCGGGGTTTGCCTTGCGGGCATTAGACACAATGGCGCGGACAGCATACGTGTCGGAGATGGCTATGGCCAGCACGCGTGCGCGCTGTATGCCCATGTCCTGCAGGATAATGGGCTGGCTGGCATCTCCGTAGGCAATGGGCTCGCGTCCGTCAAAATTGCTGACAGTCTCCGGATTCATTTCCAGGATATTGTATTTGAGATGCTGGTTTTTGGCAGCCTTGGCCAGCTGTTTGCCCGTAAAGCCGAAGCCGACGATGATAATATGATCCTGCAGTTCGTCAGCATGTGTGGACTCGATTTCGGGAGACTGTGTCGGCTGTCCTACCAGGGCACAGACGCGTTTTGAAAAACCAGGTGCAACTGAAATGAGCAAGGGAGTCAGCATCATGGTCACAACGCTTAAGGCAAGGAAGAACTGATGCGAGTCCTGGCTCAGAAGGCCTGCATTAAGTCCGGAGTTTGCCAGGACGAATGAAAATTCTCCGACCTGGGCCAGACAGATGGATGTCCTGATGGCTGTACGCAGGGGGTAGCCCTGAATCAGGACTGCCGGCATGGTCAGCAGGCTCTTGCCCACTACGAATGCGCCGACCATGCACAATATGGGGACGATGTGAGACAGGACGTATTTGACATCCAGCATCATGCCTACGGTAATGAAGAAAAGGCTGAGGAAGACATCACGGTAGGGCATGATGTCTGCCACTGCGCTCATGGAGAAGCGTGAGCGGGCCAGCATGAGGCCGGCCAGAAAGGCTCCCAGGGAGAAAGACATGCCAAGCGCTTCTGTAATGGTTGCAAAGCCAAGGCACAGGCACAGGGTTGTCAGAAGCAGTATCTCGCTGGCCCTGGTCTTCACAACCGCAGTCATGAGCTTGTCCAGCAGATATTTGGCAAAAATATACATGACCACGCCGACACAGCAGACCTTGGCAATGGCCAGGCCTACGGATGTCAGGGAAAGCTGTATTGTTCCGGCAAGCAGGGGAACCAGTATCATCATGGGAGCAACCAGGATGTCCTGGAAGACCAGGATTGCCAGTGAGAGCCTGCCTACCGGCGTGGCTGTTATCCCCTTCTGCTGGAAGATTTGCAGGACAATGGCTGACGAGGAGAGGGCAATAAGGCAGCCCCAGAAGATGCCCTGCTGAAATGTCCCGTAAAAGAACATTGCCAGGACAGAGGCTGCGACAATAAGGCCGATTTGCAGGCTGCCGCCCAGAAAGACAGGGCGCTTAAGCTTGTTAAGCACTTCTCCTGAGAGTTCCATGCCAATGGTAAACATAAGCATGGCTACGCCCAGTTCGGCTACTGAATTAATCAGTTCAGCATCCTTGATCAGCCCCAGCATGGAGGGACCGGCCAGGACACCTGTGAGAAGAAAGCCGACAATAACGGGCAGCTTGAAGCGTGAGCAGACAATGTTGACCAGCACGCCCAGCAGAAAAATAATAAGAAGCTGAGAAAGAATTTCTGTCATATGCGGTTAAGGCTCTCTGTAATGATTGGACTGCACTTTATTGTTTGTGCAGAAAGAAAATATATACGCAAAGAGACAGTTGCACCAGATCCGGCAATTTGTCAAAATAATCGGCACCAGACATTTATGAGGCTGTATTTCAGCCTTGGACAGGCATCATCAGCCAAGGAGTTTTTGTATGGAATTTTTTGAAGTGCTTATGACAAGGCGTAGTATTCGTTCCTTTCTGCCTGATCCGGTAAGCGAGGAAGATATTGCAACGCTGGTTAAGGCAGGAACCATGGCCCCGTCTGCCATGAACAAGCAGCCCTGGCATTTTGTAATTGTGACAGACAGGGAAAAGCTGGATGCCATAGCTGACAGGCATCCTCATGCCTTTTTTGCCAGGCAGGCGCCCCTGGCCATTGTGGTGGTTGCTTCCCCTAATGATGCTTCTGGCGGCTTCTGGGTGCAGGACTGCTCGGCTGCAACCGAAAACATTTTGCTGGCTGCACGGGCCCTTGGCTTAGGCTCTGTCTGGTGCGGCCTGTATCCTGTGCAGGAAAGGGCCGATATCCTGTCTGATATTTTGTCTGTGCCGGAAGAGTATGTTCCCTTAAGCCTCATTGTGCTGGGGCATACCGAAAAGGAGTTTAGCGAGGCCCACAGGCACGATGAGGCCAAGATCCATCACAACAGCTGGTAGTATTTTGCCTGTGGCATAGTATTGCCCCTTTTTTTGACAAAAAGCCTCCCCCTGTACTGAATCAGGGTGGAGGCTTTCTCATGCCGGCTGGCATGTATGGAGGCTTGCGGATTCACTCCCGGCTCATACATTCAAAAATCAGCTCATCCAGCAAATCAATGTTGCCGGAGATTGTTCCTTCCATATATCGTTCATACACTGACACAGTATCGGGCGGGTTCAGGCTGAGCTTCCAGCCTTTTTCTAAAGCCAGCAGGCGCAGGAATTCGCGCTGGGTGCGCCCGTTTCCTTCCCTGAAAGGATGCAGGAAGTTGACGGCATCCAAGATTTCAGCCAGCTTGCGTGACAACAGTTTTTTTTGGTGCTGCTCCAGCCGCTTGTATTCGGCAATCAGCCCGTCAATATGCAAAAGCGCCGTATTGAAGCGGTAGAGAGGGAAAAACTGGTTTCCGCCCTTGCTTATCTCCACTGTCCGCTTTTGTCCGGCCCATTCATAAAGATCCTGAAACAAGTGATGATGAATGGCAAACAGTGTCGCAGATCCGGTGACCTGGACGGGATTTATCCACAACTCTTGTAAACGTCGCGCTGTAGCCCCTGCTTCTGCAAACTGCAAGGCCTCATTGTCGCTGATATTCCCTGTATTACGCAGGACTCCTGTCTCAGGATCAGTGTACATGTAATCAGGGTCAGCGATGGGTTGGCTATTTTGCATATGCTTTATCTGTCACTGTCCTGATAAATGCTTCAAAGCTGATTGCACCGGTCGTGTAGTCGCGGATGATCTCAATGCCACGGCGGGTTGGCTTATAGCCCTCGAACATATTTGACCCAATAGCTGCAACTGCGCTTTCCCAGGTTTCCAGAGAAGGAAAGGGTACATCCATAATAGTCAGTGCATCACGGTCTGTGGAGATGGGAGTATAAGACATTTTGCGGTACCAGAGCTCCTTTGCCATGTTATACATGAGGCATTTGAGACTGTAAGAGCAAGTACTTTCAACTGACGTACAAACCCTTTCACGAAAAGTTCCTTTTTGGCATAGGCAAAACTGTATCGCCATACAGCCCCAGGCACTTAAGATTCCAGAAAGTCCAGCTTCTGGGGCGGAACCACCCAGGCAAGGCATGCTTTAAAACTTCTCCCATCTGCTCTTTCGTGACAACAGACAGAAGTATCTTCCATTCCGGCCAAAGACCTTTGTCCATTACCTGGGCAATAAGGCGCTCCGGCCACCTCAGCGTTTCATCAGGCGTCTGCCACCATATCAGGTGGCAGAGCGGCCTGAGCCTTTCTACCTGGGCTTTGTCCAAATGCAAAAAAGTATCCATAGGGAGCAGCCTTTATGGGAAATTTCCCGCTTTAGACGGGTATTGGGGCAATACTTTCTTGCCAGGATACCCGTAGTTTAAGGGCAGTGTGCCTACTTACCGAGAGGCACAAATTTCTCCACAGGCGTGCAGAATGCAATGCCCATGCCAGGCTTTTGCAGGCATTCTGCTGTCCTGATTGCCTCAAGAATCTGCCTGGATTTTTCTGACGGGGCCAGAATGAGGATAATATCCTTTTCGGGAACGATGGTCAGGCCGAAGAAGGTGCTGTCCTCTTCCTTTGCAGTACCACGGCCGTGCAGGATGGTGCCCCCGGCAGCTCCTGCCTTGCGGGCATAGTCCATCACGTCTTCGGCATAGCCTGCGTTGGCAATTACGGTAATAAGTTCGTGGCTTGCATTCATGACAGTATCCTTCTGGGGTTTTGTGAGTACGCTGGCTTTGAGCAGGGCATTGACATCTACCTGGAACAGGACGCCCCTGATTTTTTTTCTGACCCACTCTGAATGCGTAAAGGCGGTGATAATATTTTGTGCCGTCTCCTGTGAGGCCAGGGTCATGACAATTTCTTTTCTGGTGTCGCTTATGCCAAGCATCTGCAAAAGACCGCTGCTGCCGGTTCCGCGCCCTAGAAGGATTGTGCCGCCTCCGGCGCCGTTTTCCTTGCCGAGGCTCATCAGCTTGTCGCCGTGGCCGCGGTCAGCGATACATACTAGAAGTTTGCCTGTCATATCCAGATTCACAGATTCATTAATTGCCATGGGGCTTCTCCTCTGTTCCGCAAGAGACCTGCCCCTGAGGACATATTCTGTCTCTTTGTTTCTTTTTTTCCGCTTCACGTTCTTTTCTGCTGAAGAGGATGCCCAGGATCTGTATGGTAATGAGCGGCATCATGGCAATCATGGCTATAACGCCAAAAGCATCAGTTATGGGATTGCCGCCCAGGGCACTTGAGGCTCCAAGCGTAAAGGCCAGGATGAACGTGGAAGCCATAGGGCCTGAGGCAACGCCGCCTGAGTCAAAGGCAATGGCTGTAAAGAGGACAGGACAAAAACGCATAAGCCCTAAGGCCAGAAGGTAGCCGGGAATAAGCAGGTACCAGAGACTGATCCCAAAGCAGACACGGGCCATGGAAAGTGCCACTGCCAGGGCAACACCCGCTGACAGGGAGACGAGCATGATGCGCTTTTTGATATGGCCGCCGGATATTTCTTCAATCTGTTCATTGAGAACCCAGACAGCGGGTTCTGCGCAGACTACGACGGCACCCAGTACAAGTCCGGCCAGAATAATAACGATCTGTGAATTGCCTGTTGCCATGGCAGCACCCAGCACCTTTCCTGCAGGCATGAAGCCACCCTGTACGCCCAGGAAGAAGAGTATCAGGCCGATAAAAGTCAGGACAAGGCCTGAGGTCATGCGCAGCACCTGGTTCCTGGGCATCTTGATGAGGAAGAGCTGGAAGACGATAAACATGCCGACCAGCGGTGTCAGAGCCATGCTGACTTCATGCAGGACTGTGGGCAGGCGTCCCAGAAACTGTTCCGTCAGCGTGGCGGCAACATTTGCTGCCTGTCCTGCTTCTTCTGCATGCTGCTCTGCTCCGTTGGAAAGCATGCCCAGAATGAGAACGGCAAGAATAGGTCCTATGCTGGCCAGCCCGATGAATCCGAAGCTGTCCTGCTGCGCATTTTTGCCGCTCTGCACCGAGGCAACGCCTATGC
>JAUMVQ010000120.1 GCA_030530085.1 Desulfovibrionaceae bacterium
CATGGCAGTGACAGCAGCCTCAGAGATGGTGTCAGGATACCAGGTAAAGCCGTCAAATTCCCTTAAAAGCTCAGGCCTTTCCTCCTGCATGTGGGCTATGTGATCGCCGGTGAACATGTCCAGCATAAAGACAAGCACATTGGGCCTGGTGCGGCTTAATTCTATGACTGCGCTATCGCTCCCGGGCCTTTCCTCATCAGCTTTTGGGGCTGTACAAACTCGCGTTCCGTAGACTGCGCTGAAAGACAAAGACACAAGCAGGCAGACGTTGAGCACATTGCCCAAAATCTGCCTTTTCCTGAAGAGCAGGACCACAACAATAGCTGTAACAGCCAGGGCTGCCGCAAGGTCTGCAAAGACATACCACGGCCTGCTGACATCTTCCTCGCTCTGCAGCATAAAGGCATCCAGCACGCCGTAGTCTATCTGCATGACATAGGTGTAGAGCATGGCCAGAAGAGCGCAGGAAGTGCAAAGAAGTGTCAGGAAAAAGCAGAGCGGGCCGCGGCCTGTCCTGATGAGGCTTATGGGAAGCGTCAGGAGAAGCAGAGAAAAGAGCGTCAGCAAGGCCAGGGACTGAGCCGATATAAGTTCCGCATCCTTGGCCATGAGGCTTAAGGGCACAGCCCAGAAGATAGTCAGCGCCAGCACCAGGAGTGCCTTTGCGGATATGCCTGCCAGATCCTTTTTAGCCAGGCGCCCGAAGAAGGCCTGGGCCTTGGTTAGATACTGTCCTGTGCCGCCCTCATGCCCTGTTATGCCTGAGATTTTGTTCTCGTCAGGCATGAGTGCAAAAAGGAAGAAGAGCAGCAGCAAAAATGTAGGCAGTGCCGGAAAGCCTGCCTGCCATGCTGCCAGGACCATGATCAGCGACACTGCCCAGATATAGAGCGAGGCATGGCCGCAAAAGACACGCCCGATCAGCGCCACAAGGCCTGAGCAGAAGACTGCCAGAAGAACGATGCTGGCACCATGCAGGAGGAAGGAGGCATCGTTAAGGAGGATCTTCCCTGCGCTCAATAGGACAAGGCTTAGCAGTCCTATGCCTGCTGCTGCCAGGGCCATCTTCTGGGTGATGAGCCCTTCTATCCTTGTGCCAAGCGTTTCAAGCAGAAGAGCGCATCTTGTCTTTTCCTTTTTGCTTTCACCATGGCTGAAGATGCCAAGTTCCTCATAGACCATGTTCTTCAGAAGAGAGAAGATGTTGTTGCAGGTCCAGTAGAAGACAAGCCCTGATGGCGCTGAATAGAGCAGCACCAGGAAGAGTGCAGCCATAACGTAGAGTTGCAGCTTGTCCTTAAAACGCAGCCTGTTGGTGTAGACCAGGGCAGAGACGATATTGATGACGGTCATGAGTATAGGCAGGACATTGACTGGAAGCCCTGCCACGCTTAAAAAGCCGTCGGGTTTTGCCAGATCGGCAAAGATCCAGAAGGAGGCCCCGTTCAGGGGCGCATAATGGCTTAGGAAGTGGTAGGCCGCAAAGAAGAAGGGCACCTGGATGAGGAAGCCAAAGGAGGTGCGCACGGCATAGATGGGGTGGTACTCATGCTGCCTGTAGAGGGTGGCGATGAGCATGAAGCGCTCTTTCCCCTTGAAGGTATGCTTGATGCGCGCCAGCTGGTTTTCCATCTCATGCTGCACGCGCCGCTCAGACTCCTGCCAGGTCTCTGCAAGATGGTAGAGCGGCAAAAGCATGACATTGACGACGATGCTCATGAAGACAATGGCCACGCCATAGGTGCCAAAGGATGTAAAGCCAGCCTCAAGCACGGTCCTCATGATCCACTCAAGCGGAGCTATGAAAAGATAGTAGAGATAGTCCAGCATGTATTCCCCAGCGGCACAGCGGATGGATGGGACAGCCCTTAAGCTGAACTGAGCTCTGGGCTGTCCCCTTGACGGATGCCTTTCTAAAAGGCCTGCTTCTTGGTCGTAAAGAGCATTTCCCAGTGGGAGCGCTCATCCCTGCTTCCGGTTATCTTCCACAGGGACTGCAGATTGTAGCTCTTGTCATTGTGCAGCCTGCGCACGGCCTCGCCAGTGGCATGGTAGCGCACAAAAGGATCTTCCTTTCTCTCAAAGGGACGGTTTTCAAGGGCGGCCTCAATGACTGGCCTGACATCGGAGCTCTTCATGGGCGTCATGTCGGTCTTGATGCTGCCCTTTGCATTTATGGGCTTGACCATAAAGAGGGAGCCCGGGCGCCCAGGATAGGTGCCGCCCTGGGCTATGGCAGGCTCAGGCTTGCCAAAGACTGCCGCAATGGGCTGGCTGTCGCCCTCGCAGTGGTCAGATACCACCAGGATGAGCGTATTGTCGTAGACCTGCTCCTTCTTCATCCATTCAAAGTACTTTGAGAGGAGCTGCATGGCGGCTGCCTCTGCATAGTAGTGCTCGGGGATGCGGCCGTTGCGCATGTCCAGGATAAAGGTCGTCTCAGGGCAGGGATCCTCGGAGACGGGCGTAAGCGTATCCTTGGAGATGTACCAGGGGATGTGCGAGAGCTCGTTGGTGAGAAAGGTATAGGAACCTGCGCCATCGTCAGCCCTGGTGAGATCGGCCAGGCCGTTTAGGACTGCGTAGTGGCGCCTTGAGTGCATGATGCCCACAACATCTGCCTTGGAGGCCGAGAAGAGCGGCATGATCCAGCTGCCCTCATTGTACACATACTGCCGCACAGACCAGGGCATGCCCTGGAAGAGGCCGTAGGACACCACAAAAAGGCCTGTGTATTCCCCGCCCTGCTCCTTGGCTGCCGAGTCTTCCTCTGTCATGAATCTTCTGTACAAGGTGCGTGTCACATAGGGCTTTTGTGCCAGGAAGTCGATGTCGTCAGAGGCTGCTATGCGGGGGGTAAGGCCCTTTTCCTTAAGCTCTGCAAAAAAGCTGTCTGTTTCTGAAGAGATGCTTTCTTCAAGCGTCTTGCCAGTGTCCTTGGCCAGGTTCCTGGGAGCCACCTTGTCGCCGGCTATAATGGACGGCACGCTCATGATGGTGACATCGGCCTCGGATATGGTGTCAGGATAGAAGGTAAAGCCGTCAAAGCCTTTGAGCACCTCAGGCCTTTCCTTCATGAGGTAGGAGACATGGTCGCCTGTGAACATGTCCAGCATGAGCACCAGCACATTGGTCTTGTTCTTTGAAAGATGGATGGGATACTGCACTTCCTCTGCCACAGGGGCTGCGGCCGCATCCTTTTTGGAGGAAAGCCCGCCGTATGCGTTCCAGCCTCCCAAAAGGACAGTCACAAAGAGGCAGGCGCTGACAAGCTTTTGCAGGAGGGCCCTGTGCTTTGCAAAGCAGAAGGCTGCAATGAGGAACAAAAGCACCAGGACAGCACTGTCAGCCAGGCGGTACCAGTCATGGTACATGTCCTGGGTCCAGGCAAACATGAAGGCGTCAAGCGGGCCGTAGTCGCGGGTGAGGAACCAGGTATAGGCAAAGCCTGCCAGGCTTGTGGTGCAGACGGTAACGGCCAGCACGACCCTTAGGCTCGGGCGCACAAGGCGCAACAGGCAGTACGGCACGATGATAGTGCCTGCAAAGGCAATGGTCAGCAGTGCCAGGGTGCAGCTGGTGAAAAGGCTTGCATCAGCCATAAAGAGCCGTATGGGCGTGGCTATAAAGAGGGTTGCTGCAAGCAGGAAGAGAGCCTTGACGCTTAAGGACAGTATTTCCTTCTGGCTCAGGCTGCAGGCCTTCTCCTGGCATTTGTTGGCAAAGGAGCAGTCCTGGTAGAAGAGCAGCACAAGGCCTGTGATGCAGAATATGAAGAAGGCATGGGAAGAGACGCAGAAAAGGACTGCTGCTGCTGCATACACTGCCCACAAAAGCAGGGAGAGGCGTCCTGTCAGCACCCAGGCAAAGAAGACCAGCACAAACCAGATGCTGCTAATGACGATAACGGCTGTCAGTAGCGACGTGAGGAAAGCAGGCTCTCCGGATACAGGCAAAAAAACTCTTACGCAGGCGCAGGCCATGCCGCCAAGCCAGAAGGCAAGCTGGAGCCTTATGCCTGCAGCATGCTCAAGAAAGCCGCCAAAGTTGTCCAGGACAAGCCTGGCCCTTGTCTTCTTGATGACGCCCTGGCCGTGGGAGAAGATGCCAAGCTCCTCATAGACCATGTTCTTCAAAAGAGAGAAGATATTGTTGCAGGTCCAGTAGAAGACAAGGCCTGAGGGAGCCGTATAGAGCAGCACAAGGAAGAGCCCAGCCATGACGTAGAGCTGTATCTTGTCCCTCATGCTCAGCCTGTTGGTGTAGACCAGGGCCGAGAAAATATTGATGACAGTCATGAGTATGGGCAGGACGTTGATGTCAAAGCCTGCCACGCTCAATAAGGCATCGGGTTTTGCCAGGTTGGAGAAGATCCAGAAGGAGGCCCCGTGCAGCGGCGCATAGTGGCTTAGGAAGTGATAGGCCGCAAAGAAGAAGGGCACCTGGATGAGGAAGCCAAAGGAGGTGCGCACAGCAAAGATCGGATGGTATTCATGCTGCCTGTACAGGGTTGAGGTGAGCATGTAGCGCTCTTTGCCCTTGAAGGTGTGCTTGATGCGCGCAAGCTGCCTTTCCATGTCGTGCTGCACGCGCCGCTCTGATTCCTGCCAGGTCTCTGCCAGATGGTAGAGCGGCAAAAGCATGACGTTGACGACTATGCTCATGAAGACCAGGGCCACGCCGTAGGTGCCAAAGGATGTAAAGCCAGCCTCAAGCACGGTCCTCATGATCCACTCAAGCGGAGCTATGAAAAGATAATAGAGATAGTCCAGCATATCGTTCTCTCCATAAGCTCCTTAGTGCTTTTTCTGCCTTTCCCTGTCGCGCAGGGCTATGAGCCTCTCGGCAATAACCGGGCCGGCACAGCCAAAGTTGTAGACGTATTCCTCGCGGAAGGTGCGCAGCCGTTGTTCAAAGCCTGGATCCTTGAGCATTTCCTCTGCAATTTCCCTGATGCGGGGAATGTCCTCAAGCTTCATCCTGCGGCCTATTTCCTTCTGGGCCGCAAAGTCCCAGATCTCCCAGGGAATGTCGTAGGCATCGTAGAAGGTGAGCGCCGGCTGGTAGTCCATGATGAGCACCGGGCGCTCAAAGACAAAGGCAAAATCAAAAATGATGCCGGAATAGTCGGATATCATGAGGTCTGCCTCGGCCATAGCCGGGAAGTTGTCGGGATTGCTGTCCCAGGAGACATTCTCAAAGCGCGCAGTCTCCTCATGGAGCTTTTTGAGCATGTCCTGCTCTACTATGCGGCTCTGGGGATGCGGGCGCACCATGATTTTGTATCCTGCCTCAGCCAGGGGCCCTAAGAGCTGCATGCCGTAGAGGGAGAGCAGCCCGTTGGGACCCCAGGTAGGAGCTACCAGGATGGTGCCGGGCCCTTCGTTGCCTGCCCTCTCATACGTCTTTTTGCGCGCCATAAGCAGGTCGTAGTAGGAGCAGCCGCAGCGGTATATTTCCTTGACCGGCGTCTTTCTCTGGCGTTCCAGCTCCCTGATGGACTTTTCCTGATGGGGGCCTGAGCTTAGGAGGCTGTCGTAGTAGTCCATGCCAAAGAGGCGGTAGAGGGCAACGTCGCCTGCTGCGTGCACTATATGGGCATAGTGCCCTACCCCCTTGGACTTGTGTATCTGCAAAACGTCAAGGCCTGGCGTTGTCATGCACATTACATCTGCTTCCATCATGTTCAGCGTGGCAAAGGCCCTGTTGCCCTTGCCTATGCATCTGGCCTCAACGTGATCAAGCTTGCAGTTTAGGCCCGGATCCGCCTCGTCAGAGGTCAGGTAGGTACAGTCAGCGCCCTTTTGAGACAAGGCTTCCACGACAGGGCGGAAGACGTTCCAGTACTGCCTGCCCTCGCTGTAGAGCACTATGGACTCCCTTGAGTGATGGTGCGTCCTGCCAAGCAGCGTGCACACAAAGGACACGCTCTTGTAACAGACACCCTTTAGGAAGAAGACCAGCGTGGCCAGGATGCCTACCAGGGCAGAGACAAGCATGCTGCCTGTGCCGGGGTCAAGATAGGCATGCGCCTCCTGCGGTATGAAGGCGTACAGCGCTGTAAGGGCAGTACAGGACCATATTTTTGCACATGTTCTTGCAATAGTGCGTTTGCACATAAAAGGCCTCATAGGGAGCTTGTGGTAATGGAGCTTGATAAGGAATGCAGCAGTGGAAGCAGGGATAATACAGAAGATGGAAAATAAAGAAACAGGGGCAGGACTGTCCTGTGATTCAGACAGTCCTGCCCCCCGTATATGTTACGCTACATGGCAAAAGAGGGCCTTCTCCGCTACTGCTTCATGTCGGCAGGGATGCGGGATACGGCCAGCTTCTGGGCAAAGATGACGGCAATAATGCCGCCTGCCAGCTTGCCGCCCATGATGGGCAGGATAAGTGTCGGCTGGAAGTTGGCTGCAAAGGCCAGATGGTCGCCAAACAGGAAGGCACAGCACACGGAAAAGGCAATGGTCCTCACCTTGTCGGCAGGCTCAAGCTTGCGCACCATGGCAAAGA
>JAUMVQ010000121.1 GCA_030530085.1 Desulfovibrionaceae bacterium
GGAGTAGCACGGCCAGTTTTTGTCCTGGCAGGCTGTCTGTACAGCTTTCAATATTTTTTTACGGTTCCCTGGGAAAATCCGGGGAGACTGGATCAGCCAGTTTTCGGGGGAGTTCCATGCGACCATGCGAACTCCCTTTTTTTTGCTCAAGGGTACAGGAAATGCCATCTGAACAGTACACCGAGGAACGCACAACAATAGCCGCCCAGGCGACGGTAAGCGGAAACGGCGCCATTCATATCCTCCGCATCTCAGGCTCTCTTGCCCATGACCTGCTCAGGCAGTGCTTTTCTCCGGCAAGCCGGTCCTTTGCGGATTTTGAGCCGTGGAAACTGCACCATGGCACCATGAAGGACAAGGACGGACGTCCTCTTGACGATGTTCTCTGCGTCTTTATGCCCGGGCCTGCCACCTATACAGGGGAAGACTGTGCTGAAATCTACTGTCATGGCGGCCAGGCCATAGCATCCCTTGTCCTGGAAACACTCTATGCCATGGGAGCAAGGCCGGCAAAACGCGGCGAATTCACCCAGAGGGCCTTTCTCAACGGCCGGATGGACCTAAGCCAGGCAGAAGCCGTGGCCGAGCTCATAGCTGCACCCGGCAGGGAAGCAGCAGAGCAGTCCCTGCGGCGCCTTGACGGGGAACTGGCACGCAGGGTGAAGGAAGTGCGTTCTGCCCTGGAAACAGTGCGCGTCCATATGAGCCTTGCTGTCGATTTCCCTGACGATGAGGTGGAAATTCTGGACAGGCCTTCTTTTCTTGAGCATGTGAAAAAGGCCAGCCATTCACTTGGCCTGCTCCTGACAGGCGTAAAAAGGGCCTCCCTTGTTCAGCACGGGGCCCGCGTTGTCCTGGCAGGATGTGCCAATGCAGGCAAGTCCAGCCTTATGAATGCCCTGCTTGGCCGCAACAGGGCACTTGTGACCGATATTCCGGGCACGACAAGGGACTTTATCGAGGAATCTGTATTTTTTGCCGGCCTGCCTGTCAGGCTGATTGATACAGCTGGGCTGCGCAAGGCCGATGACAAAGTTGAAAACCTGGGCATTGCCATGTCCCGGGAACAGGCCACCCATGCAGACTGCCTTATCATCGTTCTGGACGGAGAGGTATTGAAGACCGACGGAGCACAGGCCGCAGCATGTCCAGACGCAGCCTTCCGCGAACTGCTTGACCAGGCACCGGATACACTGCCCGTTGTTGTTGCGTGGAACAAGTCAGACGTGGCCTGGCCCGATGTTTCTGAGCCTTGCTGGTGCACAAGAAAAGACGGCTCCCGCCTGCCCTTTCTTGCTGTCAGTGCCAGAACAGGTGCCGGCATAGATCAGCTCTGCCAGGTTGTCCGCAACGAAGTTCTGGGCGATGAAAAAAACTATATCGAACACGTGGCCCCCAATGAGCGCCAGGCCAGTGCTCTAAGGCATGCACATGCCGAACTTGAAGGGCTTATCAGTGACATTGAAGCCGGACAGTTGTATGATTTGTTGTCGGTACGTCTGGACTCGGCGTGCACGTTTCTGGATGACTGCATCGGCATAGGTACGGCACAGGATGTCTTAAACAAGGTCTTTGAGGGGTTCTGCATTGGCAAGTGATATAGATAATACTGAACAGGGTATCGCTGACGAACTGGAAAAAAATCAGTTCATACGAAGGCGTCTGGCCAATGAGGAGATAAACATGCTCCCTATGACCTGCTATCTTGGCCCTCTTACAGTCGTCAATTCTGAGGATCAGTTCAAAAAAATTCTTCCAGCCCTGCGGGATGAGCCTATCCTGGGCTTTGACACGGAAACAAAGCCATGTTTCCGCAAGGGAGATGTCCATCTTCCTTCCATCATGCAGCTGGCAACAGAAAACCATATCTATATCCTGCAGCTTGATTATGTGCCGCTAAACATCCTCCTGGGCGAAATCATGGCTAATCCTGATCAGATCAAGGCCGGTGTCGCCATAGGAGAGGACATGCGCCAGCTCTCCATGCGCTTCCCCTTTACCCCCCATGGGCACATTGACCTGAGCAAAATTGCCGAAAGAAACAATATCGCCAGCCGCGGCCTGCGCACGATGCTGGCAGCCTTTTTCGGGCAGCGCATCTCAAAAGGGGCGCAGTGCTCAAACTGGAGCAATCCCAAACTTACGCAAAAACAGCTTATCTATGCGGCTACAGATGCCTGGATAGGCAGAAAGCTGTACCTGCGCATGCTTGAACTTGGTCTGCTGCAAAAACTTTGACATTGCGGGGCACAATGCTGAGCTCAACACCATCAGATATCAGGCCGCCTCAACATCCCCTGGTCTTTTTTACCGGCGGTACTGCCTTACGTGAGCTGGGGCGCACGCTGGCCGGCCGGACAAGGAACACGGTGCATATCGTGACCACCTTTGACTCGGGCGGCTCTACAGCGAGGCTGAGGAAGGCCTTTGCCATGCCTGCCGTAGGCGATCTCAGGAACAGGTTGCTGGCCCTGGCAGATGTCGAAGCCTGCGGGCAGGATCTTGTGCGCTGCATGGACACAAGGCTGCCGGCAGAAGGAGATGCCGGCACTTTGCGCACTCTCCTGCGTTCTTTCAGCTCCCCAGAGCATGAAGTCTGGAACGGCATAGGCGAACTGCAAAAACATACCCTTCTGCACTGCCTTACCGCCTTTTTGCGTGTCATGCCGGCTGACTTTGATGCAAGGCAGGCAAGCCTTGGCAATATCTGCATGGCCGGAAAATATCTTTCTGACGGCAGGACCTTTTCCTCTGTCCTGCCCATGTTCGGACGCCTTCTGCGTGTACGGGGCCATATAGTACCTATTGTGGAAGAAAACCTGCATCTGGTTGCCAGGCTTGAAGACGGCACAATGCTCATAGGACAGCACCTTTTCAAGGAACTGCCCCTTCCCATAGACGAAGTCTTTCTCACCGTATACGAACCCGGCAGGAAAAACAGCAACCCGGTTCCCTGCAGGCCAAGGGCCTCAGTGCCTGCACTGGCAAAGCTGCGCGAGGCATCTCTTGTCTGCTACCCCATGGGCAGCTTCTATTCCAGCGTCGTGGCCAATCTCCTTGTTGACGGCATAGGCAGCTGTATCGCTTCCCTTCACTGCCCCAAGGTCTTTATTCCCAATACCGGGCATGACAAGGAACTCGCAGGGCATACTGTGGAAGAACAGCTGCTGGTGCTCATGAGCGTCCTGGCACAGGACTGCAAAAATACAAAACCTTCCCAGCTCGTTTCCCATATCCTTGTAGACAGCAGTCACGGCCTTTACCACGGAAATCTGGACGCATTGAAAAAACTGGCAGAATCCATGGGTATATGCGTCCTTGACGTACCAATTGTCAGCCCTGACATGGCCCACCATAACCCATCGGTTACTGCCGACTGGCTGATGCGCCTGGCATCCATGGAATAAGATGAGCCCAGAGGACCATATGCCGTCTGACAAGGAAACCCTCACCCTTTTCATTGACGAAAGGCTTTCCGGCATGCGGGCAGACAACGCCTTAAAAGAAATATGCCCGCTCTCATTACGCGGACGAAGGCGCCTTTTTGGCGACGGACTTGTCTGCATCAACAAGCGCAGGGCAAAGGCCGGCGAGTACGTACAGGCAGGAGATATTTTAACAATCAGGCAAGGTGATAAAGAGAAAGAAAGCATGTCTGTCCCTGCCGGATGCAGCCTTATCTTCCGCGATGAGGAATATGCCTTTTTCTCCAAGCCCTGCGGCCTGCACACTGTATCCTTGCAGGGTAGGGACAGCCAAAGCCTTGAAGAAGCCGTCCCGTACATCATGCCAGGCATTCCCTCATGGCAGCTTTTGCAAAGGCTTGACTATGGCACCTCAGGCATTGTTGCCTGTGCGCTCACAGAAGAGGCCAGGGTCTCTTTCCGCATGGCTGAGCAAAAAGGGCTTATTGAAAAAAAATATGTCTGCCTTCTTGAAGGAGAGCTTACCGCAAAAAGCATCATAAAATCCCGCCTTGCCAGTTCAGGACACGCCCATGCCTCCATGCGTGCCCTTGACGAGGAAGACAGCGACGCAGCGCGCTGGACTGCTTTTTACCCCCTGCTGGCAGCCCCGCTGAACGAGCTTCTGCCATGTTCCTCAGACGAAACGGTTACCCTTGCAGGCGTTGTCCTGCACAGGGGCGCACGCCATCAGATACGATGCCATGCTGCCTCAATGGGCCTGCCATTGCTGTCTGACACCCTGTACGGCGCAAAAAAACAGGACGGCTTTTCATTTTTTCTCCATCACGGGGCTCTTCAGGCTCTGGGACGGCAAATATCCTTTTTGCCGGACTGGCCCCTGCATGACGCAGCAGCAAAAAAGGCCATACACAGCTGGCTGAACAGCTGGCACACTCAGGGAAGCCTGTAAAAAGGCAGACAAGAAACACACGCTAAAACAACAAGTTATACAAGCTGACACTATCAAAAATCGGACTGTGTGTTTGCTCTCACGCCGTTTCTGTGATAAGGAGCTTTTTGTAAACAAACATTGTCCCGTGTGTTTTGCAATCAGTCTTTTTTCGTGCATCCTGAGCTACTTTTTGTCCCTGTCCCCCCGGAGGGTACATGTTTGCATCGCTGCTGCCCAAATCGGCCCCTTTTTTTGAAATGCTCCTGGAGCAGAACAGGCTCCTTTGCCATATGGCAGAGCAAAACCTTGAACTGTTCAATACAACGGAAAAACGGCACATCACCAACATCAGCATCACCAAGCTGGAAAATGATGCCGACGCTCTCTACCGGCGCATTACCCGCTCCCTTTCTGCCACCTTTATTACGCCTATCGACCGCGAAGACATCCTGCGCATCAGCCAGGTGCAGGAAGAGTGCATGGACAGGTTCCAGAGGCTGTCCATCCGCATAACGGCCTACGACATGCCGCACATGCTGTTTCCGGCCCAGAGGGTAGCCTTCATACTGAAGGAGATGATCGATCTTACGACCGACATGCTGCTAGGGCTGACAAGGCGCAAGGATGCCCACAAGACAAAGCTCTTCCGCACCAAGCATGAAGAATGCGATTCCCTGCTGGCCATAGGACTGGCCGAGGTTATGGATGCCTCGGAAAAACAGAACAACTGCGTGGCAACGCTCAAGTGGATACAGATGTACGAAGCCCTTGAGTTTGTCATTCGCAAGGTATCTGACTTGTTTGAACATATTGAAGAAGCGGTTATGAAAAATGTTTGAAATACCGCTTCTTCTTTTTTTAATAGTACTGACGGCCCTGATCTTCGACTTCACCAACGGGGCCCACGACTGCGCCAACGCCATTGCCACAGTGGTCTCCACCAAGGTGCTGACACCGAGAACCGCTGTTGCGATGGCAGCCTCCCTCAATCTCCTTGGCGCCATGCTGGGCACGGAAGTGGCCAAGACGCTGGGCGGAGGCCTGGTACACCAGAGCCTGGTGGACGGCTGCCAGATACTTGTTTTCGCAGCCCTTATAGGCGCCATCGTCTGGAATATCCTGACCTGGTACCTGGGCATACCGTCGTCGTCTTCCCATGCCCTGATTGGCGGCCTGCTGGGTGCAGCCTGGGGACATGCCGGCTTTGACGCCATCAATTTCCAGGGAGTCATCAACAAGGTCGTCCTGCCCTTTATCGGCTCTCCTCTGGCAGGCTTTTGCGCCGGCTTCCTTGTCATGGTCGCCATTTACTGGATTTGTGCAAGGACGCTCAGGCGAAAGGTCAATGCCTGGTTCAGGCGGCTGCAGATTATGTCGGCAGGCTTCATGGCCTTAAGCCACGGCCTGAACGATGCCCAGAAGACAATGGGCATTATAACCCTTGCCCTGCTTCTCTTCGGCGAAATTGACAGTGTAGAGGTGCCCTTATGGGTCAAGCTCTCCTGCGCCTCTGCCATGTGCCTGGGGACTGCCATAGGCGGCTGGAAAATCGTCAAGACCATGGGCAGCCGCATATTCAAGCTTGAACCGGTGCACGGCTTTGCTGCAGAGACGGCCACAGGCATAGTCATTACGGGCGCAAGCCTCATGGGTGCACCGGTAAGCACCACCCATACAGTATCCGCAGCCATATTCGGCGTGGGCTCCAGCAAGCGTGTCAATGCCGTGCGCTGGGGCGTTGCCGGGCAGCTTGTTGTAGCCTGGGTGCTGACGCTGCCATGCGCAGGCGTCGTGGGAGCCATCTCCTACTATCTGCTGTCCCTGATTTTCCAGGGCTGATTGCAAAACACATCAACAAAGAAGCCTGCCATGCCCCAGCCGGGCATGACAGGCTTCTTTGCGTTCAGCCGCTCTCAATGTCACCTTTGACGGGCTTCGCGCTCTTCCTGACAGGAAACGCACAGAGCAACGCCGGGCAGGGCTTCCAGACGTTTCTTGGGTATAGGCTCGCCGCATTCACGACAGCAGGCAACACCGTTAATATATTCAGGGCCGCATTGCAGCATGCTCTGATGCGCACGGCAGAGAGCTTCTTCCCTGTCCCTGCACTCAAGCTCTGTTGCCATATCCAGATCGTCCAT
>JAUMVQ010000122.1 GCA_030530085.1 Desulfovibrionaceae bacterium
ACTACCCCTCAGCCCTATAAAACGGGGCTAAATCCAGACCCTCTGAGCGGATACAAATTCAAAAAGTCCGTGAAGCAGGAGTAATTAGTCATAATAACATATTTTTCAAAGGACATTTAATTTATTCAAAAATACGTCCTTTATTGAACAAAGTTGCCATAGCCCCATTTAATGGTTTATGCAGTTCTGACATATACCCTATAGAAACCATACTAGATTATAGATATCTGAAGTATTATATGCTTTCGCAAAATTTTCTTTGCCAAATATTAATGAATACACACGGAGTAAAAATGCCTAGAATTAATCAAGATGAGCTATCCACAGTGATGGTTGCTTTTCCTGATAAAGAAGAACAAATTGAAATAGCAGATTATCTTGATAGAGCTTGCGATAGAATAAATTCCTTAAAACAAAATTTAAATAGCTCCATTGATTTATTTGAAGACCTCAAGAACAAACTTATCGCCGACACCGTCACCGGCAAAATCGACGTCCGCAACGTCACAATCCCTGATTACGAACCCGTAACCGAGGATATGGCCGATACCACCCCAGACAGCGAGGCAGACGAAGCGGAGGAACAGGAATGAGCACCCCATGCCCACCTGCCACCTAGCCATACGCCCGATGTCTATACGCAACTATATTGAACACCTTGACCGCATTCTCCCAACAACAGGAGAAAAAGTCCTGGGCCGGCAGGGCACGCAGGCCGCGGAAAAGGCTAACCAGGAATACCAGCACTTTCCGGTGCAGACACCTTCTTTTCTTGATGAAGCGTATCCTGCAGCAACCAGAAAGCCTGGAAAGGCCGCCAGGAAAAGGGCCATGGAGTCATAATCATGTCTGAATGCACAAACACAAAAGAAAGCGGTCTTGAGACCCTGATAGTCCAATGGCTTACCCAGCACAACGGCTATGAGGAAGGCTCCAATGACGACTACAGCAGGGAAAACGCCATAGACGAAACAAGGCTCTTCCGCTTCCTCAAGGACACGCAGCCGGACCAGATGGAAAAGCTTGGCGTGTTCAAGACAGACCAGAAGAAACGTGATTTCCTGAACCGCCTGAAAAACCAGCTTGCCTCACGCGGCATCATCGACGTCCTGCGCACCGGTATCAAGCACTATCCGGCAGACACCATCTAATTGTTCTACCTGACGCCGACAGAAAACAATGCCCATGCCAAAGAGATGTTCGCCAGGAACATTTTCAGCGTGACACGCCAGCTCCGCTATTCCCAGACAGCCAAAAATCTGGCCCTGGACTTGTGCATCTTTATCAACGGCCTGCCGGTGATCACCTTTGAGCTGAAAAACAGGCTTACAGGACAAAATGTGAACGACGCCGTGCAGCAGTACAAGGATGACCGCAACCCCAGGGATGTCATTTTCAGCTTCAAGCGCTGCATGGTGCACTTTGCCTTGGACGAAGCCCGTGTCAGGTTCTGTACAAAGCTGGCCGGAAAGGACAGCTGGTTTCTGCCGTTCGACAAGGGGTACAACGATGGTGCCGGCAATCCGCCCAATCCGGACGGCATCATGACCGACTACCTCTGGAAGGACATCCTCACCAAAGAAAAGCTGGCCCTGATTATAGAAAACTACGCCCAGGTCATTACCGAAAAGGACGAAGACACCAATAAGAAGAAGGAAAAGCAGATCTTTCCGCGCTACCACCAGATTGACGTGGTCACAAAGCTCCTTGGCGACGTGAAGGAAAACGGCATAGGGAAGAAGTACCTGATCCAGCACAGTGCAGGCTCAGGAAAGTCCAATTCCATAGCCTGGCTTGCCCACCAGCTCATCGGCCTTGAAAAGGACGGCAGGCCGATGCTGAACTCCGTTATCGTGGTTACTGACCGCAGGATTCTGGACAAGCAGATACGCGACACCATCAGGCATTTCACGCATCTCAGCAATACGGTTGTCTGGGCGGAGCATTCTTCTGACCTGACAAAGGCAATCAGCGACGGCAAGCGCATCATTGTCACGACGATCGAGAAATTTCCCTACAGCGCTCCCAAGATCGGTGCCAGTCACAAGAACAATACCTTTGCAATCATCATTGACGAAGCCCATTCCGGCCAGAGCGGCAAAAACTCTGCCGAGATGAACCGTACCCTTTCAGCCACTTGCGCAGGCAAGAAGGCAGACAAGGATGACGACGAGGACAAGATCAACAAGATGATGGAAGGGCGCAGGCTACTCAAAAACGCCAGCTACTTTGCGTTTACAGCCACACCGAAGAACAAGACGCTGGAGATATTTGGCGTTCCGTACAATGAAGAAGGCACTGTCAGGCACAAGCCCTTCCACGTGTACACGATGAAGCAGGCTATCCAGGAAGGCTTTATCCTGGACGTCCTGCAATACTACACGCCAGTCGATACCTACTACAGGATCATGAAGACCGTGGAGGAGGATCCCTCATTTGCAGCAAAGCGTGCCTACAAGAAACTGCGCAACTTTGTTGAAAGCCACAGCTACACCATTGCCAGAAAAGCAGCCATGATGACGGATCACTTCCATGAGCAGGTCATTGCCAGCGGAAAAATCGGAGGCCAGGCCCGAGCCATGGTGGTAACAGCCAGCATCCCGCGCTGCCTTGAGTACTACTTTGCCATCAACAAGTGCCTTACGGCCAGGAAAAGCCCGTACAAGGCTATCATTGCCTTTTCAGGAGTGAGCAAATACAGGGGGAAGGGGAAAGAGCTCAGCTCAGCAGGCCTGAACGGCTTCCCTGATGCAAAGATACCGAAGGAATTCAAGAAGGACCCGTACCGTATTCTCATAGTTGCGGACATGTTTCAGACAGGCTTTGACGAGCCTTTGCTCCACACCATGTACGTGGACAAGGTGCTCAAGGACATCAAGGCAGTGCAGACGCTTTCCCGCCTGAACCGCTGCTGTCCAAAGAAGAAGGACACCTTCGTCCTGGACTTTGCCAATAAGGCCGATGACATCAATAAGGCGTTCTCCCTCTATTACCGCACTACCATTCTCTCAGGAGAAACTGATCCCAACAAGCTGCACGATCTGGTGGCAGTCATGGAAAAGCACCAGGTATATGGTGATGAAGATGTGCGGGAGCTGGTGAAGCTGTATCTTGACGGGGAAGATCGGGACAAGCTCGACCCCATACTGGATCCTTGCGCTGAGGCGTACAGAAATCTCTGTGAGGATGATCAGGTAAGCTTCAAGGGTGCTGCCAAGGCCTTTGTCCGCACATACAGCTTCTTAGGGGCCATTCTTCCCTGCGGCAATGCTGACTGGGAGAGGCTTTCCATCTTCCTTACCCTGCTTATACCCAAGTTGCCGTCCCCGCAGGGCCCAGAGCTTTCAGAGGACATTCTTGAAGCCGTTGATCTTGAGAGCTACAGGAACGAGGCCAGGGAGACCATGTCCATCGTTCTCGAAGATGCCGATGCGGAAATAGAGCCTGTCCCAACAGGAAAGCCAGGGCATCTTGCAGAGCCCGAAGAAGATCCGCTTTCTGTCATTATTGCGGAATTCAACGATATGTTCGGCAATATCGAGTGGAATGATGCTGACAATGTGCGCCGCCAGATTCTGGAAATTCCGGCAATGGTATCCCGTAACGAAACATACCAGAATGCCATCAAGAATTCGGACAGGCAGAACGCCCGCCTGGAAAGCGAACGCGCCCTGGAGGATGTTATAGACTCCATCATGGCGGACAATATGGAGCTCTTCAAACAGTTTCAGAACAATCCTTCGTTCAGGCAATGGCTCTCGGATAAGGTATTTACCGAGACCTATAAAAAGGACGGCAGCACAGTGAATGCCTAGAGCAGGAGGTGGCAACAAGCCACTGAGCAATGCCGTAGCCAGTGGCACGTCCTCTCTGCACTGTCTCCTTAGCGGAGGCTGCACAGCCTCTGCCCATTCAATGTGCCGGATTCAGCAGCCTGCCTTTGGGGACAAGGATGAATCCGACATCGTTGCACTCTTGTACTCTTTTGGCCAGGCCTTTCCCCTATCTTTGCTGCCGGCCAGCTGTACATCTCTTACCCGAAAAAAACAAAGGGGATCCTCCGCATTGTCCTGCTTTTCCGGCAGCCATACTGCCAGGAAGGCCAGCGACAAAGGGAAGATCCCCATATTTTTTTGTCCCTGCCTGCCGCTGGCATAAGCCAGGGAGCAGGCAGGATATCTGTCAGAACCTAGAACTCGTACCTGACCATGCAGTTGCCGGAAACACCGCGCTTCTGGCCTGTATAGCCCTGCACGCCGAGATTGAAAGAGAGAGGCAGGGTTTCAGAGGGAGTCATGGTAATGCCAAGCTCGCCTATGCCTGTGTCGCCCTCAAAGCTCGGGGAAGCCAGTTTGTGTCCCAGCGTCTTTGCATCGCAGGAGCCGGCAAATTCATGCTCGTAGGCAACACCAACGTAGGGCTGGAAGCGTTCGCTGCCAGTATACGTGTATCTCACGCCGAACTGGACACGGGAAGAGTCCAGGTCGTCATACTTATACTTGTCGCCAGTGGTCAGCGTATCGTCCGTTCCCTGCACCCTGGTCCAGATGTACCTGCCATAGATGTCAAGGTCATGGCCTTCAGCCATGTTCCAGAGATAGCCTAAGCCGCCATGCAGGCTGTAGTAGGGGCTGTCCATGTCAAATCCGGCAGCACGGCCGTACCCGTCGCTGAGGTCGCTGCTGTCGTACTCGTTGTGCAGTGTGCCCATGTGGGCAGAGCCTTCCACATAGAAGTGGCCGGGACCTGTGGGAATAAATTCCATCTTGGCCAGGATGCCGCCGCCCATGTACCAGGAATTGCCGTCGCCATTTACGTCAGCAGCATTATCAAAGGAATTGTCGGTGGTATAGGAGCCCTTGCCGTATTCAAAGAAGGCACCGGCACTCAGCTTGCCGGCACCGGTATCAATACCGGTTCCTATGCCGGCCAGCAGGGAGATGCTGTTCAGATGGATGCTGGATCCGGTCTCATGTGTTACGGACGATCCCTGCACATGGACAAAGGGAGCAACAACGCCTGCCTCAGGGGTAAAGGATTTTGTGAAGGCAATGCTGGCATTGGCAGCTTCACTTGCGAGGGCAAGGCCTGCGAGGCTGCCTTCGGCAAGGGCCTTGGCTTCCTGGCGTACCTTTGTTTCTCCGGTGCGGACAAGATACACGGAGGTTGCGTCCTCAGTATCGCTGCCGTCTGTTTCTATATTCATGGCGTATTCAAGGAGACCGCCAACCTTGTAATTCACGGTCTTGAGGACAGTTTTCGCTGAGGTCTCAATGCCGTTGCTGTTTTTCAGCAGATAGACCTTGTCGCCAACCTTGAATTCGCCGCCGTCAGCACCTTTCAGGCCGGCTATTTTCTGCACGTCAACTGTAGCTGCGGAGAGGTCTGTCGTCTCATCGCTGGTACCTTGTCCGTCATTGCCTGTCAGCGTCATGACTACAGCATCTGCATTCATTGTCGGCAGTTCAAAGACAAGGCTGTTAAAATTCTTGATGTTGCCAGCAGTCATGCCCTGAACACCATGAAATTCAAGGGTATTGCCGCTGCTCTGGGCATCAACGCCATTTACCCTTGCACGTCCGCCATAGATAGTAGTATTGGTCTCAGAAAAAACGGGACTGGCTCCCTCATACGTATAGAGAGCCACGGTATTATTTTTTGATACGGCTGTTCCTTCGTCACCCACATTGCTTTCGGCTGCATAGATGCGCCCAGTGAATGAACCGCCATAGATGTTAATTGTGTTGTTTTCTGTCGTTGCCGTGCCTGTGCCAACTCTGGCATAGCCGGCATACATAGAATGCGCACTTTCCACATTTACCAGGGTAAGCGTGTTGCCAGAGGCCGTGGCGTCTCCTTCACCTGTATAGAAACCATTAACGTATCCTCCTACCTTGGCTTCGGCAGCACGAATATATCGTCTGCCGCCAGAAGCCATAGTGTCAGATCCGTTAAAAATTACGTTTTCAAGATATAAGCTGTTGCCGGAAGCTGTGGCTGTTCCGTTGGCCACCTCTGCATAACCGCCACGCATGGCATAGCCAGTAACGTACTGGGCATCCGCACTCTTCTCTGAAAATTCTACATTTTTTAGCAGCAGGCTGTTCTGGCTGGCAGTGGCTGTCCCGTCACCGTCTATGATAGCATAGCCGCCGGCAAAAACGTACCCGTACATAGAGGTGGGAGAGACTGCAGAGGACAAGGTTGCGTCACTAATTTGTACGCTGTTGCTGCTTGCTGTGGCGTTTGTACCAGACGCATAGCCGCCGTACACTTCTGCACTAACATTGAGTTTTTGTCCGGAACCAAGATTCAGGACATTTTCAGAGGCCGTGGCACTGCCGGACTCTATTTTTCCGCCATAGACTTTATCATAGCTTCCGTTGGGCACTGTGCCGGAAAAGCCAGATCCAGTTTCGCTACCAATGAAAACCGATTCAGCAGCA
>JAUMVQ010000123.1 GCA_030530085.1 Desulfovibrionaceae bacterium
ACGATGTCACGCTTCTCACGCTTGAAGTCGATGATGCGGTACAGTCTTTTCACACCACCGCCACGACGGCGGCTGGTAACGCGCCCCAGGTTGTTACGACCGGCCTTCTTGGTAAGACCCACGGTAAGGGACTTTTCAGGCTTCGAGCGTGTAATTTCCTTGAAGTCGGAAACGGTCTGGAAGCGACGACCTGCGGAGGTCGGTTTAAGCTTGCGAACTGCCATAACTTACGCTCCCTCGAAGTATTCTATCTTGTTGTCCTTGGCCAGCGTCACGTAGGCTTTCTTGTATCCGCTCACATGGCGGAGCTGGCGGCCCTGGCGCAGATAGTCACGGGGCTTCATGCGCACAACGTTGACCTTGACAACGGTGACGTTGAAGATGTTTTCAACGGCACGCTTGATTTCAATCTTGTTGGCATCGGGATGCACCAGGAAGCTCAGGCGTTCCTGAACCTGCTCGCGCAGTTCACTGGCTTTTTCCGTCACCAGGGGCTTGATGAGAACTTGAGTCAGTTCCATGTTACTCTCCCTTGTTCTCAAAACGTGCATGCACGTCGCTGATAGCGTCCTGAACGAGGACAAGCTGCTTGTTGTTCAGGATTTCGTACACGCTCAGATTGGAAGGGGTGGTGATGGTAATGCCGGGAAGGTTTCTGGCGCTGCGATCCAGTGTATCGGATACGCTCTGGCAGACAAGGAGGGCCTTGTCGAGACCGAGGTCCTTGGCAATCTTGGCAAAGGACTTGGTCTTGCCATCGGGAACGCTGATTGCATTGACAACCAGCAGGTTCTCGCCGGCCAGACGGGAGGACAGAGCCATGCGCATGGCAAGGGCACGCACCTTGGCGTTGACCTTGAAGCCATAGTCGCGGGGCTGGGGTCCGAAGATAACGGCACCGCCACGCCAGATGGGAGAACGGCGGGAGCCTGCACGGGCGCGGCCGGAGCCCTTCTGCTTCCAGGGCTTAACACCGCCGCCAGAGACAAAGGCTCTGGTTTTGGCCATGTGTGTACCGGCACGCTTTGCAGCCTGCTGGGCACGCACCACCAGGTTCAGGATTTCGGGGCGAACGTCCACGCCGAATACATCGGCGGACAATTCCACTGTACCGACTTCCTTCTTTTCCTGATCATAGACTTTAATGGTAGGCATGTTTTCCACCTGTTACTGCTTGCGAACGAACACAAGGCCGTTCTTGGGTCCGGGCACAGCACCCTTGACAAGAATAACATTGTCATCGGGGCGGACTGCTATGATGAGGGCGCTGGGCTGGGTTACAGTCTCATTGCCCCAGTGTCCGGCCATCTTGCGGCCTTTGATAACATGACCGGGGAAGGTATTGTTACCGATGGAACCGTTGTTGCGATGCACCTTTTCACAACCGTGGCTGTCTTTGCAGCCGTGGAAGTTCCAGCGACGCATACGGCCCTGATAGCCTTTACCGATGCTTTTGCCTGTCACCTTGACAACCTCGCCGACTGCGAAAAGGTCCACAGTCAGGGTGTCGCCCAGCTTCTGTTCAGGAGCCTTCTCAAGGCGGATTTCCTTGAGGTTGCGGTACAGAGCTGTACCAGCCTTGGCAAAGTGGCCCTGCATGGGTTTGTTGGAGTGCTTTTCCTTGATTTCGTTAAAAGCGATCTGCAGGGCATTATAGCCGTCGGTCTCTGTCGTTTTCACCTGAGTGATGGGGCAAGGACCGACTTCGATGACCGTCACGGGCACAGCGACACCATCATCGTTAAAGATGCGGGTCATGCCAAGCTTGCGGCCCAAAATTCCGATTTTATCAGCCATGACTGCCTCTCACTAGATCTTGATTTCAACGTCTACGCCGGCAGGCAAGGAAAGCTTGCCCAGGGCGTCAACGGTCTGCTGCGTAGGCTCCAGGATGTCCATGAGCCTTTTATGAATGCGCAACTCGAACTGCTCACGAGACTTCTTGTCAACATGCACAGAACGCTGAACCGTAAATTTACGGAATTTTGTAGGCAGAGGAATGGGTCCGGCAATTCCGGCTCCCGTATTCCTGGCAGTGTCCACAATTTCCGCTACAGCTTTGTCCAGGATGCGAAAGTCGTAAGCCTTGAGCTTAATCCGAATACATTCGCTGTTTACTGTCGTCATTGTATTATACCTGCTCCATGATAAATCGCCCGCATCAAGTGGGGTGAGACGCGGGTTCCTCGCGCTCGGGCCGTACATAAAAAAAAGACCCTTGCTGGTTTAACCCAGAGGGACTGAATTTCAGGAGTAGCGCATAACAGCGCTATTTGTCACTTTCTGTTTTTGTGAACTGCTTGCAAGAGTGATGGGCGTGAGTACAACGCCTGGCAGTCCGCGAACTTTCCGTGACGCTCCCGACGTTCATCACGCCCTTGCCGTGCATACATATGCACCGCGCAGGGTATGATCCCGCAGGGTTACCAAAATGGGGTTATATCCCCAAAAACCTTTACAGCCCAGGGCACGCAGACAATGGCGTGGGATCCTTAGTCGGGCTGGTACGGCTCGATCAAGTCGGCATTTGGCAACGCCTGCACTTGTCAATCCGGCGGATTGCTCCGCTCGGTACTGCAGGGCGAACTTGTGTCCGCCCTTCCCTGCCGTACAGGGAGTCCCCTGAATCAGGGGCAAAGAGGCTTATAGCCTGACGCACCGGACCTGTCAAGCAATTTTTTCAATAAAACCAGTTCTTTTTCAGTTGTACTGGCAAGATACGTGGTTTTACTGATGTGGCTTTAAAAAAAATACAGGCCCTTGCAACATAAGGGGGAAGAGGCTGCCCTCTTCCCCCTCATATATAATGATACTGGAAATACTACATTGATCCCGTGAACAAGGCGTCGGCATAATCGTCGCCGTTGAAGGGCCTTAAGTCTTCCACCTTTTCGCCCATGCCCACATAGGTTATGGGCAGCTGGTGCTGCATGGCCACGGCTATGGCAACGCCGCCCTTGGCTGTGCCGTCCAGTTTGGTAAGAATAAGCTCGTCAACACCGGCAGCCTCCTTGAAAAGCTTGGCCTGGGACAAGGCATTCTGGCCGGTGGTGGCGTCAAGCACAAGGACGGTCCTGTGCGGGGAGCCTGGATGCTTGCGGGCCAGCACGGCACGAATCTTGGAAAGCTCGTCCATGAGGTTGACCTTGGTCTGCAGGCGGCCTGCCGTATCAACGTATAAGACATCGACGCCTTCGGCCAGGGCCCTGTCCATGGCCTCAAAGGCAACAGAGGCAGGATCGGATCCAGGCTGCTTGGCGTGGAACAGCGTCCCTACCCTTTCAGCCCAGACGCGCATCTGGTCAATGGCAGCAGCACGGAATGTATCGGCAGCAGCAATCATGACCTTCTTGCCCTGCATGCGGTCGCGGTAGGCCAGCTTTGCTATGGTCGTGGTCTTGCCGGCACCGTTGACGCCGATCATGAGCACAACCTCGGGCGGGTTGACGCCCACAATGCGTTTCGGGCGCACAAAGATATTGCGTATTTCCTGGCGCAGCAGTTCCTTGGTGGCTTCTGCCGTGGTGGCTTTTTCAGCCAGTGCTTTCTCTTTAAGGCGCCTGGTGAGCTCCATGGCTGCGTCAACGCCAAGGTCTGCCATGATAAAGAGCTCTTCAAGATCTTCCCAGAAGGCATCGTCCAGTTCGCCGTGGCTGGAAATCAGGGTATCAAGCTTCCTGGCAAAGTGGGCCCTTGTCTTGGCCAGGCTGTCAGAGAGCTGGATGAAGAGGCGGCTGCGCTCGTCTTCCTCGTCCTCAAGGTCCAGGGCAAGGGAGAGCCTGTACTGCAGCTCGGACCTGAATTCATCGAGGTAGCGGTACTCCATGCGGGCAAGCCACTCGTCAAAATCCTTGACAAAGGCTTCCACTTCATTAGCCGGGGCCTCAAGGGAGCGCAGAAGGAAGCTGATGCGGTCATTAAGCTCAGGACCTGCCTCGGTGACGCCGTCAAGGACGATGTCCAGCCATACGGAAAGCCTGCTGTCAGCCTCGCGCAGGCGTACCATTAACTGCTGGTAGAGTTCGGAGCTGTCCTTGGAAGCTGATACGGCAACAGCCTGGGGCTTGTCTTCCTCAGTCTCTGCAGCCGTGCTTTCTTTATCTTCTTTATCTTCCTTTTCTTCTTTGCCGCCACCGGTGAAGAAACGCTTCAGGCCGCTTAAGAAACCGCCTGATTCCTTCTTCTCCTCGCGGGCTTCAGGAGCTGCTGCCTCCTGCGGCTCAGGCTTTGTCTCAGCCTCAGGCTCGGAAGCGCTCTCAGATTCCGGCTTCAGTACTGCCTCAGGTTCAGTCTCTGGTGCTTTTTCTTCCTCTGGTGCGGGTTGCGGCTCTGATACCGGCTCAGTCTCTGTCTCAGGAGCAGGAAGGACCTCTGCTTCGGGCTGTGCCTCAGCCTGCGGCTCTTCCACGGGCGCAGGGGCAGGGGCTGAAACTTGCTCAGGCTCAGGCTGTACCTCAGCCGGAGGTTCCGGCGCAGACTCCGGTTCTGGCTCGGGATGCACTTCAGTCTGTATATCAGCCTGCGGTTCTGCCTCGGGCTCAGGAATGATTTCAGGCTCAGGCGCTGCCACTGCTACAGACTCGGACTCTGCTTCGGGCACTGTCTCGGTCACGGGTTCGGGCTTTGCTTCAGTGTCTTGGTCCCCTGATGGCAGGACTTCCGGGCTATTTGTTTCTGCATCCGCGGATATAGCGGAATCAGCACCAGACTCCTTATCGGAGGGCTCTTCCTTTGCGGCTACCTCTTCACCCTTATCGTGGGTATCCGCACTGCCTGCAGTGTCATCAGACTCAGGAGCTGTATCCGGAGATACGCTTTCTTCCTTTTTTAGCTCTTCGCCTTCCTGCGGCTTCTGCGGTTTTTCTTCTGACTTGAAAAAATTCTTTATGGATGAAAAAAAGCCCATGGACTGTCTCCCTCACCAAAGTATATCTGTCGCAGAGCGCTTGCCTGCTGTATATCTGCTTGTGCCTGAAAAGTGCCCGCTTGCAATACTGCAATCATGTGAATATAGTTGGCATATGGCAAAAGTCAACATTATACAGTAGCTTACGCAAGGTGACGGCTGACAGGAATGGCTGTTTTCTGCCGCAGGACACAGAAGCAGATGGAAGTTTTCGTCCTGACAACTGTGGTCAGCTGCCGTCCGGCACTATATTATAAGGATAAGCATATATGGCCCGCAAAAAGACATTTCAGTATGACGCCGAGCAGACAGAAGATACACCACAGCGTGTAAGCCGTTCCCAGAAAAAAAGAGACAGCCAGAGCCTGCAAAAGCTTGGCGAGGATCTGGCTGAGCTCCCGGTCCGCGAGCTGGCAAAACTGGAGCTTGCGCCTGAACTGCTGGATGCCTACAGGAATCTTGGCACTATTAAATCCCATGAAGCAAAACGCCGGCAGATGCAGTACATCGGCCGGCTTATGCGCGAGGAAGAAAATACTGAAAGGCTGAAAGAGGCAGTTGCGCTCTTCAGGGAAGGGATGCTCCCTTCAAGGCAGAAAGGATAGGCGGAAATTCACGAAGATTACCGCCCTGTGCCTTGTATGTATAGGAATACAAATGTATTTCTATTGGTTTCTTATTTTTGATTGAAGCCTTTGTATAGCCTCCTTCAAACGTTCATCCTTATCACCAAGCTCAAGCGCTTTTTCATTACAGGACAAAGCCTTGACATAGGATTTATTGTAAGGCGCCTATTACCCCTAAGCACTTGGCGGCAGACGCATCACCTAATTCAACTGCCTTTCTATACCAGTACCTTGCCTTCTCTATATTTTGACTTGTCCCACGTCCGTCCCTGTAACAATGCCCTAGAGCTATGTAATTATCTATTTGTAAAAACTTTGATAAATTCTCTACTCTGGAAACTGAACTAGAAAAAAGCTTAAACGCAGTATAGTTATCCTCTGGCACTCCGCCTAAGCCGTAAAAATAAATGTTTCCCAAATATATTGCGCATTCTGCCTTTATATCCAGCATCCGGTCATCGTCAGATGTACAGTCTAAAACCCTTTCTAAATAAACTTTTGCCTCTTTATATTTTTCGTTGCCAAAAAGCCTGCTTGCCTCCTGATAGCTTTTCAACACCTGCTCATACTTATCACTATCTGCTGGCTGTGTCTGTTCGACTTTTGATTGAACTCTTTCTATGGCTGTCTTCACTTTTTCATCCTGGAAGCCAAGCTCAACCGCTTTTTCATACCAGGACAAAGCCTTGACATAGGAATTATTGTATAGCTCGGCTATTTCACCTAAGGCCATTGCTGCACGAGCATTGCCTAATTCAACAGCCTTTCTATACCAGTATGTTGCCTTTTCTATATTTTGACTTGTCCCACGTCCTATCTTGTAGCAATCTCCTAGACCTTTGTAATTTAATGCTTGAT
>JAUMVQ010000124.1 GCA_030530085.1 Desulfovibrionaceae bacterium
CTACACGGACGCCATTTCCCTGCTGGTGAAAAAAAACAGCAAGATTGAGTCCTACAAGGACCTGACTGACAAGATTGTCGGCGTTGCCGAAGGTGCCACCTCCAAGGCCCAGCTCATCGCTGCCGCTGCCAAGGCCGGCGTAACACTGACCGAGAGCAAGAACACCCAGACCTTCCCCGACTATCCCTCCATCAAGGCCGCCCTTGACTCCGGCCAGATTCAGGCTTTCTGCGTGGACGGTTCCATTCTCACCGGCTATCTGGATGCAAGCACAGTCCTCGTGAACAAGGTCCGCTTTGCTCCCCAGCAGTACGGCATTGCCACCAAGCTCAGCAACAAGGGCCTGGCCGGCTTTGTAGACGCCCTCGTTGTCAAATGGCTTGGCGATGGCACCATTCCTGCCATCCTCAAGGCTCATAACGTTCCCCCGTCCTTCACCGAGTAGTCTTTTTTTCTGATTTTTTAAGGGAGGGGGATCCGTCCCTCTCCCTGCCTCTCCTAACCGGGGGTTCTCTTGTTTGAGCAAATCTTTTCACTAGAGTGCTGGAAGCTTTTTCTGGCTGACTGGCAACTCTTCGGTCAGGCCTTTGGCGTTACCGTCATGGTTTCTGTGCTTGCGCTGCTGCTGGCTTTGGCCCTGGGCATTGTGTTCGGTGTCATGTCCACCTCGACACACCCCATACCGAGGTTCATAGCCAGAGGCTACGTGGAAACCCTGCAAAATACCCCCCTGGTTCTTCAGGCCTACGTCTTTTATCTGGCCCTCCCCTATATCGGCTTTTACATGGGACAGGTCTCAGTCGGCATATACGCCGTCGGCATTTATCATGGTGCCTATATAGCCGAAGTGGTACGCGCCGGCATTGAATCCATACCGCATGGGCAGACTGAAGCCGCTGCCTCCCAGGGCTTCACCTATATACAGACCATGCGCTGGATTATCCTGCCCCAGACTGTCAAGATAGTCATGCCGCCCCTGGTCAACCAGATGGTCAACCTTATCAAGAACACCTCTGTTATTGCCCTCATAGGCGGCACTGACCTTATGAACCGCACCAATGACTGGGCGACAACAGGTGCCAGCATTTACGGCCCCCCGTTCCTGGTCTGCGGCATTTTGTACTTCCTGCTCTGCTTCCCTCTGGCCACATGGGGACGCAAGTACGAAGAAAGACTGAAAAAACGCGACATTCAGGTAGCGGACAAGCCTGCTGATGGCGGTGCTTTACAGGAAGCTGAGGTGAAAGCATCATGATAGAAGTCATCAGCAAGACCTTTACCTACGATATTACCATGTACCTTCTGGGCGGTGCCTGGATGGTCGTTGAGCTGTCTGCCATCATTGTTGTCCTCAGCCTCTTTTTCGGACTGATACTCGCCCTGCTGCGTTCCTATGAAAGATTTATCCTGGGACGCCTGGCAGGCATCTATATTGAAATTTTCCGCAATACGCCCAACCTGATGTGGGTTTTGATCTGCTATGTCTATGCGCCCATGCCCACGGCATTTTCCAGGTGCGTATTCGCCTTTGTGCTCTTCACATCGGCTGTAATGGCAGAAATCATCCGCGGCGGCCTCAATTCTATATCCAAGGGCCAGTTTGAGGCGGCAAGGTCCCAGGGATTCAACTTTGTGCAGGCCTTGTGCTACATCATCCTGCCTCAGACATTCCAGAACATCACGCCTACCCTCCTAAGCCAGGTTATTACCGTCGTGAAGGATACCTCCTTCCTGTCCATGGTCGCCATGGCCGAGCTGATGTTCCGTTCGCGCAACGTGCTCTCATTGCTGCCCCGCTACACAGGGCAGAGCGTCGGAATAGCCCAGGTTGCGGTTATTTTCGGCTTTGCAGCCCTTGTCTACTTTGTCATCAACTTTTCCCTGTCCTGCCTTGTCCGCACCATACAAAGACGCCGCCAGGCTAAAATGGCCTGTGTGGACGCGCAGGCAGGCAAAAGCGCCAGCGCATAAAAATGTACTGATATACAGGAAAAGCCGCCGTCTCCCACAGATGGGAAACGGCGGCTTTCTTTTTTTGCTTCCGGCCGGCAGCGCTACCAGTATTCGCCAACAATCCTGTCCATAAGTATCGCCAGGCAGTCACGGCCGCCAAGCCTGAGACCCTGCAATGAGTGCGGCAGCCTGACGCTGCCGTCACAAAGCTTCAGTACAGTTTTTTCAAGATAGCCGCGCATGCCTGCGACAAGGACAAGCGGGCGCTCCATGGCCACTGCCCTCAGATGCAGGCTGCTCAATGTGTCTCCCTTTTCCGGCCAGGGCGCAACAGCTGCGATATAAGGCTCCTGCCCTGCCTGCGAGGCTGCCTCACTGAAAATGCCGCAAAGCTCCTCTTTTGATGCTGCCTTCTGTACAGCGGCAAAGCCCAATCTTTTGCATAAGTCAGAAAGTGAACAGGCATCCTCTTCATCCAGCCTGTCATAGGCCGTTTTCTGCCACTTTCTGGGCTCATCCTGCTCAAGCAGGCAAAGCCATATATTAGAAGCAGTTTTTTTCCGGTCCTGGCTCTTAAGGACAGCCTTGTCGCTGGCATTCAGCCTTGCTTCATCCAGCAGTTCCGGACGGCGGCTGAAGGTTGTGGCAAGGGACCGGGCACGGCGCCAGGCAGCAATGGCCGCATGATCGCCATGCAGCAGTATTTCAGGCACAGGTTGCCCTTCAAAGAGCGGCGGCCTGGTGTAGTGGGGGTACTCCAGAAGCCCGCAGGAAAAACTTTCTTCCTCGCCGGATTCCTCCTTGCCCATAAAGCCGGGCACAAGCCTTGATACGGCTTCCAGCAGGCACAGGGCAGCCGTTTCCCCGCCATTCAGAACAATATCGCCAACACTGACAGGCTCTAAGGGAAACAGGTCGTAGAGGCGGGCATCAAAACCTTCATAGCGTCCGCACAAGATGGTGATATCTTCTTCCTTTGAAAGTTCGCGCACCATGCTCTGGCTGGCTGCATGCCCGTTGGGAGCCATGGCCAGCATGCGTCCGGGTGTGGCTATGGACCGCAGGGCCTCGCAGACAGGCTCAGGCTGCATGACCATGCCCGGGCTTCCGCCATATGGCCTGTCGTCCACGTGCCTGTGCCTGTCCTTTGAAAAGGTCCTGGGATCTGTCAGGTCCACGGACAAAAGCCCCTTTTCTATGGCTTTTGCCATCAGTCCCTGCCTGAGGACAGAGTCAAAAAAATCAGGAAAAAGCGTGACTATATGAAATCTGATCAAGGACTCTCCTCCTTAAGGGATCCTGTCATTTCCAGAGATGAGGTTCGCAAAGACTAAATGCTATCCTCACAAAGCACATACGTCAAAACTGCATGCAAAACAGATGCAGGCCATGTATCAAAGGCAAAATTCATTTTTTTTTACAATTTCTTAGCATTTTACTTGCCTTTTTTCTTTTTTTATGTTTTCAAAAGGTCGTTGTGTTCCGTACACAACATACAAATGAATCATGCCGCAAAACCGAGTCCGTGATTCTTTAATTTATCTGTATCTAAGCAGAATGTTATGTAATCATGCTGCTTGCAGCATCGCCTCTCCATGAAGCAATTCCTTTGTCTTCATGGCTGGCCGTTCGCAAACTACATTGCTTGCTACACGCCACCGGAATAAACAGCACTATCACTTCTGCCATGCTCCTGATTGTCAACAGGACTGGCTGGCAGGCATAACAGGCTGGCTGATTTTGCCATACCCCACATCACCAAGGAAAAAAGCACTGTTCAAAAGTTTTTTATGCTGCACACTCTACAGAAAAAAAACAAAAAATGCTCTTTCCCCCCAGCAAAGAACAAAATCTCTGAATGAGTCTGACACTATGAAGCACAGCTGAAAAAAATCTCCGTTTTACGCCCAAACACCGAGCTTACATATATCCACACAACAAACCAGCCAGGCATAACCAGACATTGCTGCCTGTTAAGGAAAAAATCCATGGAAAAAAAAATAAGCGCCGACGCTTCTCCCAAAGAGACCACAACCAGGGGCAGGGCCCGCTCAGCACAGTCCAAAAAGCTTGCTTCTGCTGAAGCAGCCGAACAAGAAGCGCAGGGTACGCAAGCTGCAGACGAAGCTCCCGCCACCATAACCAAGCCCGCCAGAGGCAGAAAAAAGGTTGCAGGAGAAACGGTAGTAAAAACACGTACCACCAGAACCCGCACCAAAAAGAGCACCGAAAAGCAGAGTGAGGCCGCAGCTGCTGAAGATGAGGCACAGCCCAAGGCAGCAGAAAAGCGCAAAACCAGCAGGACAAGGACAACAGCCAGGAAAAAGGCTGCTGATCAGGCAGGCGCCGGCAAACTGCCGTCCATCTTCTTTGAGCAGCCGGACGGCAGCAGCGAACCTCTGCTCCTGAATGCAGAAACTGTTCCTGCCGTCACCATGGAAGTCGATGAAATGCTCTCAGCACAGGCCGAGCCTGAAGAGGCCGTGAACGCCTCCGCTGCAATGGCCGAGGCCTCAGAAGGCACTGCTGCCGGCGAAAAGCAGGAAGAAGCCGTCAGCCAGGCACCTGCTGAAGCCGCTAACGACACTGTAGCCCAGCACACTGCTGACGAATGTGCCACAGCCACGCATAACGACTTTGCCTCCTTCTCCTCGCTCATCAAGACATTCAACCATGTAGCGCAGGAACATCCCGCCTTTATCAGCAATGCCCAGGAAGAGCAGGCCGAAGAACAGCCTGTTCAGGAAACTGCCGAAGCAGCTGCCGTGGAACCTGAAAACATTGCTGTCCCTGCCGAGGAGCAGGCCACAGCCGGTGAGGCTGCAGCAGTTTCTGTCTCCCAGAGCCCCGAGCCTTCCCAGATGATAGCCCAGGCTCCTTCCGGCACCGCAGTGCAGCCGGCCGTGGCAGCAGCTCCCATGGCCGCCATGCCCGGCATGGTTCCTGCTGCCGGTGCGCCTGTTGAAGACGTGCAGCTGACCGAAGTTGAATACGCAGTCAGCGAGCATGTATCCGGCGACGAAATGCACGCCATCCACGTAGGCGATCCCTCTTCCTTTACCATGCACTGCCAGTATGGCGACGGCAAGGTAGAAAGACAGGTCATTGGCGACAGTGCCGGCACCATGGACACCAGGCCTTCCGAACCCCAGTTTGCCAACAAGTTTTTCCGTTCCTGCCGCAGCGTCATCTCTGCGGAGAAAGTCTCTACACCTATGCCTGAGGAAGGATACTGGGTGCCAAATCATCCTGCCCACCGCAGTTCGCACTACAGCCAGTACAGGCCTGCTCCTGCACAAATCATCCATTCGCCTGATCTTGCCGCTGCACAGGATGCGGCACCGGGCTCCATGCTGCAGGGTGCTCCCTATTCTGCCCTGCCCAACACTGCTGCGCAGCTTGCTGGCAATGCGGAAGGGATTCCTGCCGTAGCGGGCCTGACAGGAACGCAGCCGGCACAGGGTACTGCCACAAGCTCGTCCCACAACGTTCTTATCTGCTGGGTAGGCAAGGTCGATATCAGCGCAGCACTCAGGCATGACAATATCAATCCCGGCCCCATCCGCATGCTGCTGGAGCACGAGCCGTCCTTTGACCATGTCCTCTTGCTGACAACACTGAACCAGAGCGTTCTAGACACCCTGAGTGCATGGCTGGCACCCTGCCTTATTGGCAAGACGCTTGACATACAGCACACCAAGGTACCGGATCTCTCCGACCACATGCTGGTCTGCCAGGCCACAGTGGAAGCCGTGGAAGGCGTCATCAAGCATTACGGCCTTGAGCAGGACGGCTCAGGCATCACCTTCCATCTTTCTCCCGGATCCCCGGTTACCCATGCCATCCTCCTGCTCCTGTCAACCATACGCTACAAGGGCATCCGCCTTATGCAGACGCGCCTCACAGGACTGGGCAAGGCACCTGACATTCTTACCATCTCCATACCGGATATTCTGAACGGGCCCGGCATCAACATGAGCGAGGTCCCCGAAATAGACCTGCCTGTCGCCGACAACGCCACTCCGGCCGAGATCTCTTCCACGACCGTAACCCAGACTGAGGTACAGGAACAGCAGGAAGAAGAGATGGCCAGGCTCGCAGCCAAAGGACGTTTTGGCCACAAGTATGCCAGCTTTACGTCAAAGCCCAAGGGAACCCCCTTGTGCGGCGATGATCTTCTGAGCCGCTTCAAGCCCACGCACAAAAGCCAGCCTGCCAAAACGCCTCATGGCAGAATCCAGCGTGCTGCTGCCCCGCAGCCGCAGCCTGCCCAGGAAGCACTGCCTCTTGAACTGGAAATCCCGGTGACACCGCAGGAAGACAATGCCCTGCGCGCTCCGGCAGGCAACATAGGCAAGCCCTCGCGCATTTCACCGACTGCCATGCAGCCCAAGGAAGGCGAGCCGCCGATGATTTC
>JAUMVQ010000125.1 GCA_030530085.1 Desulfovibrionaceae bacterium
AATTTTGCCCCTTTACAGGCCGACAAAACACAGTTTTAGGACGGCCTGTGGGGGGTGTATGTCTGACTATGTTTTAAAGCTTTTCGACAGGGACCTGGTCCATTTTTCTGCCAGGAGTACAGGCCGTACACCACAAATTTTCATAAAGGATGCCGACACAGAAGCCATGTCCCTTATGCCCATGGGGATGGAGGTGACAAACAGTGGCATTGCCAGCTGGCTTAAGCACAGAAAGGTTCCCCGCAACAGGGCATATGTAACCTCGTTTCTGGCAAAGTTCGGACTGTCTGAAAACAGCACCATGGGCATTATTGACATCAGCAAAGGCCTTTCTCTTAACGACAGCTACTGGGTTGTGCCTGAAGATTTCACAATGACTTTTGCCGAGTGCAATCTGTACGAACACAGGCTGAACGGGGCTGCTGCCCTGGCTGCTCTGACAGGAAATGGGAATTGTAAGCACAAAGATGAGGTCTTAAGCCCAGAGTTTACGACGCACGGCATGCTTCCCAAGTGCTGGCGCCGTACAGCTGGAAAGATCTGGCTCTATAAAGGGGGAACTGAGGGCGCATCCAATATGGGCAATGAGCCTTATTCCGAATACTACGCCTGGCAGGTTGCAGAAATTCTTGGCGTCAGGGCTGTTCCGTACACGCTTACTATGTGGAAGTCGGTGCTCTGCTCCAAGTGCGAGCTCTTCACCAGCAAGGAACTTTCCTATGTTCCTGCCGGCAATGCTGTCACAGAAGGCGGCATAGAGGCTGTATTTGAGTTTTGCAAAAGGCTTGGACCGGCATATACGGACAGCTTTGAGGATATGATCGTCTACGATGCCGTCATTGCCAATACGGACCGCCATCTGGGAAACTTCGGCTTCCTGGCCGATGCTGCCACCAATACGATCATAGCCCCTGCACCGCTCTTTGACCATGGCAATTCTCTCTGCAATTATGCTTCCCAAAAGGACATGGAGAGCAGGCAGGCTTTTCTTGAGTATGCGGACAGCCGGCTGCCTGCCTGTTATGACGATTTCTTTGCCGTTGCCCAGGCCTGCGCCAGGCCAAGGCATCGTGAAGGACTGCGCCGCCTGCTGGATTTCAGGCTGAAGAGGCATCCGCGCTATAATCTTGCCCCGAAGCGCCTGAAGCTCATTGAGTATGCCATACAGAAGAGGGCCTCGCACCTGCTTGGATGCCAAAGTGATGGCAGCGCTGAAATAAAGTTCTGGTAGCAGGGAGCAGACAGGCCTCATAAAACAAAAAGACGGTCCCCTGGATCCATAATGACATGGATCAGGGGCCGTCTTCGTATTCGTATTCGGCTTCGTTGGCTTTTTCTGCCTGCCTTAAAAATTCAACGGTGAACAGGGATGTCAGCGAATTTCCATGTCAGACTCAATGGCAAGCCTGAATGCTTCGGATGAGAAAGCATGGGGCACAATTTCGCCGTTCTCCCTGCCCAAGGCGGATGTACCCGGCATCAGCATACAACAGGCACGACTTACTTTATCTCAAAGGTAAAAGGCTTGGCGGCCTCTGCTTCTTCCCTGGCCTTCACCATGTTCAGCAGCGTCGTCACAAGCACCCTGACAAGGCCCAGGCCAAGCAAAAAGCCAGTCAGGCCCAGTACAAGCTCAAAAAAGCGGAGCGTATAGAGGGTGACACCCTCAACCCAGATGCTGTGAGCCGGAATGACAAGCAAAACGCAGGACAAGGCTGCCGATACAAGATGCCACACCAGCAAAAAGCCGGCATAGCCTATCCGCCTCCTTCTGGCAGCGCTGACTTCCCGGTCCTTGTCCCTGCCATGCAGCGATGCCCACGCCAGGACAAGCATAGTCACAACGTCTATGAGGCACAGGCCTGGCATGGTGCAGACAATGACAATGGAAAGCATGGAAAAATCTATCATGTACAAATACTCAATACTCTCCAGCAGCGCCCAGATGACTGCGGGGAGGCACAGGAGCCACCAATAGCTGCAGGCATTCTTCACAAATGAGGACATCTTTATGATATTCCCGGAAACTTAAGCAGGACAGCTTATGACACGTAATGCCAGCCGCGGACAATCACGGTCCAGGTCGGGCCGGCCATGAGCGAGGCGAAGAACAAGAGCATGCCGTAAAAGAAGCAGGGAAAGCGCTCAAACCAGTAGAAGCAAAGGGCAAGGCTGAACAGGGCTCCGCCGCAGTATGCCGGCGAATAGGCAAAAAACTCCGGGACTGACACCGTCCAGAGCATGGCAACTGCCACGGGATTCCAGCCGGCATCAGGATGTCCTGTCAGAAGCCATGCGCAGAACGAGGGCAGAAAGAGCATGCAAAGAGGGACGACAATACGGCAGATGAGAGGCAGTATGGATTTTTTCATAGTGAGGCCAACATACAGTGTGCATCCTTGATCTGGCAAGTGCCGGACGCATCAGAAGGCGGATGCCGCAGCGCTGCCCTGCCCTATCCTTTCCCATGGCGCCTTCCCGTCAGATTCTTTTTCAGTATTGCAGGACAACAGTCATACGTGTAAAACAAAAGACAAAGTACATGCAGTTCAGCCGCATCTGGCTGTTACATTGTACTGTGAAACAATTCACAATTAGCGCTTGACAGTCATTTTTTTAGCACACCCTCCTTGACAAGACACAATTGCAATTGTACAAGAGCGGATCAATTTCCATTTTATCCACTATCAACCAAGTGAGGATTCCATGCTGGCAAATCGTGGTAAAGCACTAACATTTGACGATATTCTCCTTGTCCCGAGCTATTCGGAAGTAACACCTGACATGGTGGACGTTTCCACATGGCTCACTCCGGATATTGCACTGAAGACACCTCTTCTGTCCGCAGCCATGGACACTGTGACAGAGGCTGCCATGGCTATCTCCATGGCACGCATGGGCGGCATCGGCGTTATTCACAAGAATATGTCCATTGAAAGGCAGCGCCTTGAAGTTGAAAAGGTCAAGAAAAGCGAATCAGGCATGATCCTGGATCCTGTGACCATCGGCTCCAATGGCACTGTGAGCGAAGCCCTGGAACTGATGCATGATTTCAGCATCTCCGGACTTCCCGTTGTTGATGACGGACAGCTTGTCGGCATTCTGACAAACCGCGACGTGCGCTTTGTCGATGACGGCACCAAGGTGCTGGTCAAGGAAGTCATGACTTCCAAGGACCTTGTGACCGTGCCCATGGGCACCTCCCTTGAGGAAGCCAAGCGCCACCTGCATGAGCACCGTATTGAAAAGCTCCTGGTAGTTGACGAAAACAAGCACCTGAAGGGCCTTATCACCATCAAGGACATCGACAAGGTCCAGAAGTATCCCAACGCCTGCAAGGACGATCACGGCCGCCTGCGCGTTGCAGCCGCCATCGGCGTCACTGCCGACACGCTGGCGCGCACAGAGGCCCTTCTGGCCGGCGGCGCTGACGCCCTGGTCATGGATTCCGCCCACGGGCATTCTGCCAATATCCTGCGCACCATCCGCGAAGTTAAGGGCGCCTTCCCCAACTGCCAGCTCATCGCCGGCAATGTGGCCACTTATGACGGTGCAAAAGCCATCCTGCAGGCCGGTGCCGACTGCGTCAAAATCGGTATCGGACCCGGATCCATCTGCACCACCCGCATCGTGGCCGGCGTAGGCGTGCCCCAGGTTACCGCCATTATGGAAGGCAGCCGCGCAGCCAGGGAAATGGACCGCTGCTGCATCGCTGACGGCGGCATCAAGTTCTCTGGCGACATCGTCAAGGCGCTCACAGTCGGCGCCCACAGCATCATGATCGGCTCCCTCTTTGCCGGTACCGAGGAAAGCCCGGGTGAAACCGTGCTCTACCAGGGACGTACCTACAAGGTATACCGCGGCATGGGCTCCATTGACGCCATGAAGGAAGGCAGCTCCGACCGCTACTTCCAGCAGCGCAGCAAGAAATTTGTGCCTGAGGGCATCGTGGGACGCGTTCCCTACCGCGGCAGCGTAAAGGACGTCGTCTACCAGCTCGTCGGCGGCGTAAAGTCTGGCATGGGCTACCTGGGATCTCCCACCATTCCCGACCTCTACGCCAAGGGATGCATCTGCGAAATCTCTCCTGCGGGCCTGCGCGAAAGCCACGTGCATGACATTGTCATCACCAAGGAAGCGCCCAACTACCGCATGGACAACAACTAACCGTTCCGGACAATCCGGATATTTTTTGGCACGGCTGAGCGCACTGCGTATGCATGTGCACCCAGCCGTTCTCTCTTCCAAATACACATATTGGCAAGGCCCCAAAACACAGCCAGCCTGTCTCTTGCAGACTATATGAGGACTCGTGGCATGCCCAACAAGGTCATAATTATCGATTACGGTTCACAGGTGACACAGCTTATTGCCCGCCGCATCCGTGAAGCCGGTGTCTACTCTGAAATTCATCCCTGTACTGTCAAGGCCAGCGATGTAAAAGCCATGAATCCGCAGGCCATTGTGTTGTCCGGCGGTCCTGCCAGCGTTGGCAGCAAGGATGCACCCGCCCTGGATACAGGCCTGCTTGAACTGGGCGTCCCTGTTCTCGGCATCTGCTACGGTATGCAGCTTCTGACCGCCTCACTTGGCGGCCGCCTTGCCCAGTCCACTACCCGTGAATACGGTCCGGCAGAGCTCACCATCACCAAGGAATGCGCTCTCTGGAAAGACATAGCTCATTCTTCCCGCGTCTGGATGAGCCATGGCGACCGTGTGCTGGAAGTTCCTGAAGGATTCTCTGTCACCGGCAAGACACCTACCCTGGATGTAGCTGCCATGGCCGATGAAAAGCGCCGCATCTATGCCGTGCAGTTCCATCCTGAGGTGCATCACACGGATCTCGGCACGGACATGCTGCGCAACTTTGTCTTCAACATTGCCGGCCTGACTCCCGACTGGACCATGTCCTCCTTTGTGGAACGTGTCGTAGCCGAAATGCGCGAGAAAGTAGGCGACAGGCATGTCATCTGCGCCCTCTCCGGCGGCATCGACTCCACTGTGGTGTCAGTGCTGCTCCACAAGGCCATAGGCAAAAACCTGCATTGCATTTTTGTGGACAACGGCCTCTTGCGTGCCCATGAAGTGGAAGACGTGAAGACGCTTCTCAGCGACAACCTTGATGTCAACCTCACCGTGGTCGATGCGGCCAAGCGTTTCCTGGACAAGCTGAAAGGCGTTGACGATCCCGAGAAGAAGCGCAAGATCATCGGACATACCTTTATCGAAGTGTTCGATGAGGAAGCCAAGAAGATTCCCCAGGTGGATTTCCTGGCCCAGGGCACGCTGTACCCCGATGTCATCGAGTCCATTTCCGCCAAGGGCCCCAGCGCTGTCATCAAGAGCCACCACAATGTGGGCGGCCTGCCCGATACAATGAAGCTGCAGCTCATCGAGCCCTTGCGCGAGCTCTTCAAGGACGAAGTCCGCAAGGTGGCCCAGGAACTGGGCCTGCCTGACTCTCTGGTCTGGCGCCAGCCCTTCCCCGGTCCTGGCCTGGCCATCCGCGTCCTTGGCGAAGTGACAGAGGAACGCCTCAGCATCCTCCGTGCCGCTGATGAAATCGTACAGGAAGAAATGCGTGCCAGCGGCTGGTACCGCAAGGTATGGCAGGGATTTGCCGTGCTCCTTCCCCTGCGCACTGTTGGCGTTATGGGCGATGACCGCACCTATGAACATGTCATAGCACTGCGTGTCGTTGACAGCGTTGATGCCATGACAGCAGACTGGTCGCGCCTGCCCCATGACCTGGTGGCAAAGATTTCCGGACGCATCATCAATGAGGTCAAGGGCGTCAACCGTGTCGTGTATGACGTTTCCTCCAAGCCGCCCAGCACCATTGAGTGGGAATAAATTCTGAAGCCTTTCGTGGCAACGAATGTTTATTATTTAAGAAGATAAGAGCTGTCCGATTTCAAATGAAGTTGGACAGCTCTTATTACTTTTCCATATCGTACACTGACAACAGGGAGTCTGGTAAGCATAAGATGCCGGAACATCATTTGGTAGCAGATACGCCAAATGATCTCACAAGAAATGCGTTGTTGCTGTATCCATATAGTGAATCAAACCACATCTCACGGACGTGCAGCTCAAATTCCTGGAATCAGAAAATCAGAGTTGATAGATTTGTATGATCAGATTGGCTATTCTTATTTTGATATGACGATGGACGATCTTGATGCAGAACTGAATACGTACAGAGAACTTAAAAAGAAAAATTCTTAGGCCTGATATTTGCATCAGCACAAATACAGTTAGTATAACTCATCTTAAAATAAACAGGATAGATT
>JAUMVQ010000126.1 GCA_030530085.1 Desulfovibrionaceae bacterium
ACCGGGACAAGCACACCCTCTGTCAGCCTGCCCCTGACAGTACAGCTGGCTAACGGGCTGCATGCCCGGCCTGCTGCCCGGCTTGCCAGGGCTGCGCAGGGCTGTTCTTCCTCCCTGCGCCTTGTGACAGAGTCAGGATCGGCCGATGCCTCAAGCCTTCTGGACATACTCTCCTTAGGGCTTTCATTCGGGAAGGAAGTAACCATAGAGGCCAGCGGCGAGAATGCACAGGAAGATGCGATGATGCTTGCCGCCTATCTTAAGGATGAGAACAGGTAGGGCAGGGGCTGTATTCAGGGATGTCAGATACGCATCCTGCATGGTATTTCAGGGGATGAGGACAGATGGCAAGGGCACATCTCTACGGGACGCCGGTTTCGCCGGGCATAGCACTGGGGACAGTCCATTTTCTGCACACTGATCCCGTGCCTGAAAAAAGGCGCATCCTAGCAGCCGAGGTGGAGCAGGAGCAGGAAAAGCTGCAGGCTGCCCTGCAGGCCGTGTCAGAGGATCTGGACAAAGCCTGCAAAAAAGTGCCCGAGGACATGCAGGAGTACCGGGAAATCATCGCTGTCCAGAAGGACATGACCAGGGACCCAAGGCTGGTGGAGTCAACCGGCAAGCTCATAGCCGAGGACCTTGTCAATGCCTCCTGGGCCCTGAGCCAGGTAGTGCAGCAGCTTTGCAACATATTCAGGGAGATGCAGGATCCCTACCTGCAGGACAGGGCCCAGGATATCCGTGCCGTGGGGCTGCGCATCCTGGAAAAGCTTTCGGGATCGGAACATGGCGCAGAGCTCCCCTCAAGCCTCATCCTGGCTGCCGAGGACATATCGCCTGCCGATATCATGGATCTGGATGCGGACAGGATCGTAGGCATCATGACCCATGAGGGCGGCATAACTTCCCACACCGCCATCATGGCCAGGGGCATGCACATACCGGCCCTTGTCTGCGTCACCAACCTCATGGTTGCTGCCAAGGAAGGCGACAGCGTCATTCTTGACGGCATTACCGGCAACATCCTGATTGATCCGGACGACAACGACAGCAAAAGGCTGTCCGAGCGTGCTGAAAACTACCGTTCCTGGCGCAAGGCCACAAGCAATATGGCCCACTGGCCTGCCGATACTGTGGACGCTGTACGGGTGAGCGTGCTTGCTAATATAGAAAGCCCCGAGGAGACTTCTTCCCTGGCAGCAACAGGAGCTGACGGCATAGGGCTGTACAGGACGGAATTTGCCTTTATGGGCGACAATATTCCGAATGAGGAAGAGCTTGCTACGGAATACACCAAGGTAGTGCAGGGATCTCCCGGAACAGCTGTTATCCGTACCCTGGACTGCGGGGCAGACAAGCTCATGAAGGCCCAGGCCCAGCTTAAAGAGCCCAATCCTGCGCTTGGCCTGCGTGGCGTGCGCTATACCCTCCGCAACCAGGATCTTTTCAGGGTACAGCTGAGGGCGCTTCTCAGGGCCGGCGTCTCAGGCAGGCTGGCTGTCATGGTGCCCATGATAAGCAATGTGGAAGAGGTCAGGGCCGTAAAAAGGCTCATGCAGGAAGTGGATCAGGAGCTCTGCATGCGCCATATTCCCCATGCCAGGACGCTTCCCTTAGGTATCATGGTAGAAACGCCGGCAGCCATGATGATCACCGATGCCTTAGCGCGCGAATGCGACTTTTTCAGCATAGGCACCAATGACCTTATTCACTACATGCTGGCCATAGACCGCAACAACAGGCATGTTGCCTACCTGAGCGACTGCATGCACCCGGCCGTTGTCCGTGCCTTGAAGCGCATCATCGACTCAGGACATCGGGCCGGCCTCAGTGTCAGTGCCTGCGGCGAGCTCTCTGCCGATCCCTTTGGCGTGGTGCTCATGCTGGGCATGGGCATAGATGCCTTTTCTGTGTCTCCAGCCTTTCTGCCAGGCATCAAGCACCTGATACGCAAGCTTGAGGCAAGGGCCTGCACTGAACTGGCAAGCCAGGTGCTGATGAGCTCTGATATTCCTGCCTGCAAGCACATGGTGCGGGAGATGCTCCAGAAGACCATGGGACATGAGCTTGGCTTCATGACTTCGTCCAGCATGGTCGAAAGGGGCCAGACCGTGTGACGGGTACTGTCTCTGGCAGGATGCGCAGGACGGCATAAGGCAATACGCATACGATAATGGGAACCATATACTATGAAGAAAGCAAAGACGGCACCGGGAACGGTTATAAACAAAAAGGCCAGGCATCTCTATGAGCTCATGGATTTTCTGGAGGCAGGCATAGTCCTCACCGGCCCTGAGCTTAAGAGCATACGTGCCGGCAGGGTGAACTTTCAGGATTCCTATGTGGAATTTCGCAGGGGGGAGGCCTGGCTTGCCTCGCTGCACATAGCGCCCTATGAAAATGCCGGCTATGTGGAGCAGGATCCGGACAGGGACCGCAAGCTCCTCATGCATGCCAAGGAGATACAGCGCTTTGCAGCCGCTGTTGAGCAGAAGGGGCTGACTGTGGTACCGGTGAAGCTCTATTTCCATCACGGGCATGTCAAGGTGGAAATAGCCCTTGCCAGGGGCAAGAAGCTCTATGACAAGAGGGAAACGCTCAAGCAGCGTGCCATAGACCGCGACATGGAGCGCAGCATGTAGCTTAAAGTCTGTTAAGGGGGCAGGGGCAGCAGGACAGCTCCCCCGGCTTCTCCGGCTTTTGGCACAGCCTGTTTTTTTTGCACAAAAAAACAGGCTTTCCTGTTTGCAGGAAAGCCTGAAATGCATGTATCAGAACTCAGATGAGCACTGCGTAGCAGCGCTGTTTCATCAGCAGGACTTTGTTTCGTCCTTGAGAATGCGGGTCAGGGCTTCTGTTTCAAGCGGTGTCAGGTTAAAGCGCATGCCGGCCTCGTCAATAAGGCCTGTCAGTGACGCGCCAGGTTTTTCTTTTTGTTTTTCAAGAATGTAGTTGACGGCATCCCTGGTTTTGTTTGTAGGGGTTGCTACCATAGTAATGCTCCTTTTTTCTGAAAAAGAGTGTGAGGGTATTCCTCTGCAAATTGAGGATAACAGTTTTCTTATAGCCTGTTTTATGGATATGGGCAAGCATCGGGAAAATATTCACCTCCTGCTTTTTCGTTTTTGCCAGCCTTATTCAAGCAAACAATGCTTGACGAAAGGCCTGCTTTTGCCGATCTTGCTGTCTGCCACACTGTGTCCGGAGGACGTATGTCTTACCGGCCTGTTTTTTCAATTTTTCATAGCAGCTTTCATCGCATAAATCTGCTAGCAGTCTTGAGGCGGTTTTCGTGGACAATCTTTTCTATGCTGTCATCCTGGGTATTGTGGAAGGACTGACAGAATTCCTCCCTGTGTCTTCAACAGGCCATCTTATTATTGTCAGTGATTTTCTCAACCTGGTCGGAGAGAAAGAGTCTGTCTTTGAGGTATTTATACAGCTTGGCGCCATACTGGCCGTCGTTGTCATGTACTGGCCCAGGTTCTGGGGACTGCTCCGTCCGAATCCGCAGCAGCGCTTTTCAGGGCTGTACGGGATATGGCTGCTCATCCTGACCTGTATTCCTGCCTGCGTCTTAGGTCTTTTGTGCCATGACTATATCAAGCAGTATCTTTTTTCCCCTGCCACCGTTGTCATAGCGCTGGTTGTGGGTGCTCTCATGATGATAGTGGTGGAACGCCGTCCCTATGAAGCAAGGAGCGTGGACCTGGATGACATGACGCCAAAGCTTGCCTTTGGCATCGGCTGCTTTCAGTGCATGGCCTTGTGGCCCGGCTTTTCCAGATCTGCCTCCACTATCATGGGCGGCATGATTTTGGGTGCTTCCAGGCGCCTGGCAGCAGAATATTCCTTTGTGGCAGCCGTGCCCATCATGGTGGCAGCCACAGGCTATGACATGCTGAAGTCGTATGCACTGTTTACTGCTGCCGATATTCCCTTTATGGCCGTCGGCTTTGCCATGTCTTTCGTGTCAGCCCTGCTGGCCATCAAGGCCTTTATTGCCCTGGTGGGCCGCATGTCCCTTGTGCCTTTTGCTGTCTACAGGCTTCTGCTGGCTCCGCTGGTCTGGTATTTTATGGTCTGGTAGCAAAGGCCTTATTTGATACATTTGACACAAAAAAGCCTCTCCCTGCCTGGCCAGGGGGAGGCTTTTTTGTGTGACTTGTGTGCTGTAACCAGCCTGCCGCTTCACTTCAGCCGTAATTTTTGATTGCGGCTTCTAGGCTTCCCTTGCTTTGCCAGGAAGGCACGGTGAACAGGGAGGACCACGGTTAAGTAGCTTCTTTCATCGTCTGTCTTAAAGACCGGAGGTGCAGATCCGTTGTGCTTCATAGCCTGCACCATTGCGGGGATGCCGGTATTGCGCTTTCCTGCAAGCCCCAGCGCTTTCAGAAAGTCGCCTATGCGCCTGTTGCGGCACCTTGCTGACACCATTTTCCTGCTGGCAATATCTTCTGATGAGATGGAACTGTCCGGTCCTGGCAGGCTTGTGATTTCCATTTTGTCCGGCGTGATCGTAACAGTAACCGGTTCTGCTATCTGGTATGACTTGTGCAGGACGGCATTTTCCAGCGCTTCCTTCACCGCTGTGTACGGGTAGTTGAACATGCGCTCTGCCTCGGCGCATCCTGCCTTCTTTGTGACCTTCTCCCTGATGACATAGTTCCTGATATAGCTCAGTGCATCGCCGAGCTGGCGGTCAAGGGGGCCATAGAAGATCTTTTCAGTCATGCCTATGCCCGTGGGATCAGGCTTGTCTACCACTTCAATGCGGGCATAGCGGAAGAAGTTGTCAGGGCGTTCGTTGAAGAGCATAAGGCCGGCATTCAGGGGCTTTTGCTGTCCTCCTGACTCTTCGGCAAGCCTCATGTCCATAGCAAGTTCTGCAAGCGGACGCTTAAAGGCAGTATCGTACAGGCTGCTGCCGGCCTTGTTGAGGTGCTCTGCAATCAGCATCGTGCGCATATCTTCCACACAGGCCACCATATTGGCACGGTCATCATACGGAATGTTGTTTGCAAGCAGGAAGAGTTCCACTTCCTCATGCTTTTCTGCCAGGACAGTGGCTACATCCCTGCGGATATAGTATGCCTTGTCCCCGGACCTATCCGTCAAAGTAACGGGGCATTTGTAGGGGCGTATATTCCCGCCTGGAATCCATAACACAAGGATGTCAGCTCCCTCACAAACACTATGTTCGACTGCAGGCATGTACTGCGGCTCGATCAGGCTGCAGATTTGCGGAATCTCCCTGGCGATTTTGCCAGCAGTTTCTCTGGCAAGCCCTGTGAGCGGCAGTTTGGGCATCCCGTTTTCTTTTTCCATGCCGATGACAATATAGCCGCCACCATCGTTGCCGATGTCGTTTGCAAAGGCGCAGATTGTGTGCAGGACATGTTCCGGATCCCAGGATGGCTGGCATTCTATGCGGGCATCTTCTGTTACTCTGCGCTTGATGAGATCTTCTATGCTGACTGGCAGGGACATAGTCAGTCCTCCTCTGTGATCTTCAGGTGTTTCTGTGCGGACATGTCAGCTTTATTCCCCTTTGGTTTTGGCAAGAGAGACGGCACGCCTGAAAGTATCCTGGGCGCACTGGGCAAAAAAGGCTGCTAATGGTTTCAGGTCACCATGATCCGTTTTTTCCAGGCTGTCAAAATACTCCTTGCGGTTTTCATTGGCAACAACCAGGGGAAAATATCCCTTTTGCAGGAAAACCAGGGTTGCCAGTGCCCTGGCCGTCCGTCCGTTTCCGTCCTGAAAAGGATGAATCTGCGTAAAGCGGTGATGCAGCCAGGCAGCCTCTGCTTCCGGTGCCACATCATCGTGCCCTTCATGCCACTGTATCAGTTTGTCCATCTCGTCCTGAACAAGGACAGGCGGGCAGTACTCATGGATTTGCCCGTCAGGCCTGGACGGGTTATTGGGGCGTACTTTCCTTTTGCCCTTTTCCAGACGAACCTGGATACGGTTTCCCATAATATCGACTGCTTCTGTTGTGTCCTGGCTTTTTGTCAGGGCAGCATGTATCTCTTTTATATATGACAGCGTAAGATGCCGGTTACTTTTAGCATCTTCAAAAAGACCTTCAACTACACTCTGCTGGTCTTTAATCAGAAACTGTACATAATCAGGCTGCTTGTTGGTAGCATTGTGAGGAATGTCAATTGCGTCAATTCCATGTTCGATAAGACTATATATTATGTCTTTATCAAGAGTATAGAGATTTTCCAGCAATCCGGTTTCAAC
>JAUMVQ010000127.1 GCA_030530085.1 Desulfovibrionaceae bacterium
CAGGGAGTAGTTTTCCAGGAAGAAGATGCGTCCTAAGAAGCGCTTGTCCGTGGCGTAGCGTATGATCTGCTGCTGTATGTCGATGCCCTGGGAGTCGGCAGGATGCGCCTTGCCGGCAAAGAGCAGGATGACAGGATGCTTTGCGTCCTTGAGGATGCGTTCCAGGTGGTCCAGATCCGCAAAGAGCAGGTTGGCGCGCTTGTACGGGGCAAAGCGCCTGGCAAAGCCTATGAGCAGGACATCCTCATTGAGATTGTCCAAGGCCTCCCTGATGCTCTGCCTGTCAACGCCCAGCTTACGGAAAAGGTCAGGCGCAGACTTGGCAATATATTCAAGCAGGGTAGCCTTCTGCTGCTGGCGGGTACGCCACAAAAGCTTGTCGGGCAGGGCATCGAACTTGTTCCAGCCCGGATCGCTGGCAGCTAAGTCTGTCCAGTTTTCGCCCATGATGCGGTTGAGCAGCTCGCGCATTTCCTGGCTGACATAGGAGTGCATGTGCACGCCGTTGGTCACATGGCCGATGGGCACCTCGGACACGGGTGCGCCGGACCACAAATTGTTCCACATATGGCGGGAGACATCGCCGTGCAGGCGGCTGACGCCGTTGGCCAGGCAGGAGTTGCGCAGGGCCAGGATGGTCATCTCAAAGGCAGATCCGCGGCCCCTGTCCCCCTGGCCCATGGCCAGGAAGTCGTCCATGCTCATGTCGAAGCTGGTTGCGTAATGGGCAAAGTAGCGTGACATGAGTTCGCAGCTGAAGCGTTCGTTGCCGGCATCGACAGGAGTGTGCGTGGTAAAGATGCACTGGTTGCGGACAAGCTCCCTGGCTGCATCATAGTCCAGCTTGGCATCAGCCATGGCGTCCCTGATAAGGCGCAGGATAAGGAAGGCAGAGTGCCCCTCGTTCATATGGTAGACCGAAGGCTGGATGCCGAGCTTTTTCAGCAGGGAAATGCCGCCCACGCCCAGCAGGATTTCCTGGCGGATGCGGAAGTCCCTGTCGCCCACATACAGGTGGTCTGTTACCTTGCGGTCATCAGCCGAGTTCCTGGGAACGTCGGAGTCAAGCAGGTAGAGCTCTATGGTGCCCACGCGGACACGCCACACCTTGGCAAAAAGGCGCCTGTCGCCCAGCTGCACGTTGATTTCAAGGGCATCGCCTGAGGGCGTGCGCACTTCTTCCATGGGCAGGTTTATGGGCTCGTTGAGCTCATAGTTGGCAACCTGCCTGCCGTCCTTGTCTATGGTCTGGTTGAAATAGCCGTAGCGGTAAAAGAGGCCGACTGCAACCAGGGGAATGTTGATGTCAGAGGCGCTTTTTAGGTGATCGCCAGAGAGGATGCCTAAGCCGCCGGAGTAGATGGGGAAGGATTCATGCAGCCCGTACTCGGTGGAGAAGTAGGCTACAGGGTGCTCCTTGGTGACCTGCCCGTAGTCGTCCTTGGTCCTGGCCATATACTTGTCAAAGAGATTCATGGTCTCTTCGTACAGGGCAAGGTAGGCAGGATCAGCTGATGCCCTCTGCAGGCCTTCAGCAGAGGCATTTTCCAGGCACTTGATAGGATTGTGCGTGCCTGATTCCCATACATCCGGTGCCAGGGCTGAGAAAAGATCCCAGCTTTTGGGGTTCCAGCACCACCAGAGGTTCCTTGCCAGCTCCCTGAGCCTGGATATGGACTTGGGCAGGGAGGCATGGGAGGTAAAGGTGTGGAGATTGGGCTGCTTGAAGGAAACTGCTGCAAAGAAGGACGTATTCAGATCGCTTGTGCCTTCCTTGATTTCCAGTCCTGCCTCCATGGCCTTGGAAATAGCCATGTTGTAGGCCTTGAGATAGTGGCTGAACAGATGCGACCAGTCGCACTTGCCGGCTGTTTCGCGGGCTGCCGTGCGCAGCTTGCTCTTTTCTTCCTCTGAAAGCCTGGCAAAGGCCGTGATTTCCTTCTGCAGGGCTGAGGCCACTTCCTCTGAGGACTGCTGGCGCCTCGACAAAATGGTCACGCCTGTCTTTTTCCTGCCGCTGCGGCAGTGGGTGCGTACCCACAATCCGAAGCCTGCCAGATCCGTTGTCACGGCAGGCACGCTGTAGGCTGCGCTTTCCTCTGGCGTATAGCCCCAGGGCTCGTACCAGGACGGGAAGACGCCCATGTCGCAGCCTGTGAGCAGGTCCTCGTAGTTTAAGTCGAAGAAGCCGTCGCTGCCGTTGAGCAGGGCCGGATCGAAAATGACGGAAACGCCGCAGTCAGGCGCATTGCTGAGGCCGAGCCTTTTGCAGCTGCAGAGAATGGGGTCGTTGGCGGCATTGTGCAGGTTGTGGGAGGTGATCCAGTAGTCACCGTCTGCAGGCTTGGCATAGAGATCGCAGCTGACTGCAGCCTCGTTTACCCCGTTGTGTCCGCCCATGACGGCGCATATGGCCAGAATGTGCGGCAGTTCCTTGTCTTTTTCTGCATTGATGCCGGCAAGGGCCTCCAGGAAAACGTCTATGCCCTTGTTGACAAATTCATAGCGTCCCGAGGTCATGACAATGCAGGTGTCCTCAGGCAGCTGCCTGCGCAGCAGGGTGGAGGCCTTCTCCAGGATGACCTTGCGCATGAGCCCGGGTTTGAGGCGGGTCTCGCTGAAGTCGGGAATAAGGCGCAGGTCAAGGCCGTTGGGCGTCACGACGTCCGGTGCCTTGCCCAGCAGCGTGGCAGCCTCGGATCCGGTGAGCTCGCTGACAGCAGTGAAGCAGTCAGCCTCCCTAGCCGAGGTGGATTCCATGGAGTGCTTGGCTGTAATATTGAGCCTGTCCGCTTCCTGGCGCGGGTTGAAGGAGCTTTCCATGTCCGCATTGAAGAGCGATCTGCCGTTGCCGCACATGGATCTGCCCAGCATGGTGGCATGGGTGGTAAAGACCGTGCCTATGGTGGGGCAGAAGCGCTTCAGGTGCAGTATGCCTGCGCCGCACATCCACTCGTGGAAATGGGCTACGGCAGGCATGCCCACAGGCTCCACAAAGTGCTGGTAGATGGTCTTGATGACCTCGCCGCAGGCAGTGGCGAACATGACGGGCTCTACATAGTCCCAGCCGCCTGACATGGAGTCAACATTGTAGAGCTTCCAGTAGTCATAGAGGAGCTGGTTCTGGTTGCAGAAATTGCTGAAGTCTACCAGGATGACCTTGGGGTTGCCGGGGACGAGCCAGTGGCCTATGCGGCATTTGAGGTTATGCTGCTTGAGGGTGGCGCGGACCGGATCGAACGAGGGTCCGGTGTCTTCCTCAAAATCGGCGTTGTTCCCAAAATCAGGACCCAGCAGCCAGTAGTTTTCACCAAAATTTTCTACAGCCTGCAGGACCTTGCTGCTGACGACAGTATAGATGCCGCCTACCTTGTTGCAGACTTCCCATGAGGTCTCAAACAGTGTGATGTTTCCGTAATCCATTGAGGCTCCTTGAGCTACTAATTGTTTACTGCCGCAGAGGATCTGTACAAGTGGTACTGATCCTCTGCGGCAGGTTTTTTTCTGTATAATCAGGGATGAGCTTTGGCAAGATCCTAGTGCGTCTTCAGGCGGATAACCGGCGTTTCCGGCTCAGCGGATGGCATCCTGGCCGTATCCGAGATATCGTCTTCAAAGGCGATGGCAGCCCGCTCCGCATCACTGCGCTTCGGGGCTCCCCTGCCGCTTGTGACACCCTGTTCTTCCAGCTTGTGGCGCACCGTGAGCTCCAGGTCGGCCAGTGCGTTCATATAGAAGATGTAGGCGTCATACGGCGTCTCATAGGGGGAGAAGTACTTGTGCACGTCTCCGTCCGAGAAGAATTTGGTGCACATGTAGTAAAAATGATCCGACGTGGTCATGCGGCGCCAGACACGCAGAAGATCCGGATCCTTTGTCTTCTTGACACTCTCTTCCAGGGCCGCGCAGGCGCCCATGGCATCGTCCTGCAAATCGTTGCCCCTCCAGGCCGAGAGGTCGCGCTCGGCATCGGCCCAGGATATGTAGTTGGGAATGTCGAGGCGGGCCATGGGAGAACTGGACTCTGCCACTTCTGTCGGCGTGGCAAACTTGAAATCCGGATTGTCCAGCACCAGGCCGGGCAGGGCCTCCATGAACTGGAAGATGCCGGTCTCTGCCCACTGATGCTCGCCGAAGGTCTCATAGTCCATAAAGAGATTGATGGTCTCGCCGTGGCCGTTGAGGCTGAATAGCCAGGAGGCGTACTTGTCAGCCGTGAGCGGGTATTCTTCCCAGCCCTGGTTGGAGAAGCGGAAGGCGATGTCGTCGGAGAGGCGGTAGTTTTTCAAAAGCAGGCGGATGCGGCGGCAGTTGGCCGGCTGGTAGCAGAAGTTGGGGCTGCGCCAGTTGATGACCTGGTCCGCACCCTCGGTGAGGACGGCCTTGTAGCCCATTTCCTCGGCCATGCGGGCTATGTCGTTGTTGTAGATGAGCTCTGTGTTGCGGAAGGCAGTTGGCGTCACGCCAAAGTTTTCCTTCACAATCTTGTCGTGGAGACGGATCTGGTCCTGCCATTCGTCAGGCGAGAAGAGGAAGGAGAGGGAGTGGGCATAGGTCTCGGCAAGGACCTCCACGCATCCCGTGGCCACCAGGTCCTTGAAGCTTTGCAGGACCCTGGGCGCATACTGCTGCATCTGCTCGATAAAGACGCCGGACATGGAGAAGCAGAATCTGAACCGGCCCTGGTAGCGTTCAATCAGGCGCAGCAGAAGGGCGTTCATGGGCAGGTAGCACTTGTCCGCAACCTTGAGCATGATGGCCTTGTTGGCTTCCTCGTCCTCATACATATGGTTATGCCCGATGTCGAAGAAGGAGTAGTTTCTCAGGCGGTAGGGCTGGTGAACCTGAAAGTAAAAACAAACAGAAGGCATATTACGACCTCTTGGCAAGTTCGCTGTAGATACGGTTCAGTTTGATAGCTGCATTGTCCCAGCGGATGGATTTGAGTTCTTCCTGGCAGTTGCGCACCATGTACTGGCCCAGGGCAGGGTAGGCAAGCACTGCGCAAATGCAGGCAGCCATTTTGCGGACATCCCAGAAATCCACCTTAAGGGCGTTGTTGACGACTTCCGATACGCCTGACTGCTTGCTCATGATGACCGGCACGTCGTAGACCATGGCCTCAAGCGGCGCAATGCCGAAGGGCTCGGAGACGCTGGGCATGACATACAGGTCACTGGCCGCATACATGTTTTCCACCTCATGGCCCTTGAGGAAGCCGGTGAAGGTGAAGCGTCGCCCCATGCGGTAGCGGGCGACGCGCGAGACCATGGCCAGCAGCATGTCGCCGGATCCGGCCATGACGAAGCGCACATTGGGCATGACGTTGAGCACAAGCCTTGCCGCCTCCACAAAATACTCAGGCCCCTTCTGGAAGGTGATGCGGCCCATGAAGAGGACCTGCTTTTCATCCTGCGGCTTCTGGGCATGATAGACGTGCGAGGCCTGCTTGCGCGAGACAGCGTTGTGCACCACCACAATCTTGGACTCGGGCACGTTGTAGATGCGCATGATGAGGTTCTTGGTGAAGTGGCTGACGGCAACAACCTTGTCCGCAGCCTGCATGCCCTCGTATTCTATGTGGGCAACCTCATGGTTCATCCCTGCGCCGCTGCGGTCGGCCTCGGTGGCGTGCACGTGGACAACCAGCGGCTTTCCGGAAATGCGGCTGGCCAGTATGCCTGCCGGATAGGCCATCCAGTCATGCGCATGGACCACGTCAAAATTGTTCTGCGAGGCAATGACCTGTGCTGCCAGGGAGTACTTGTAGACCTCTTCCATGAGGTCCCTGCCGTAGCCGCCGTGCATGCTGATGACCTGCTCGCTGGGAAAGGACATGGCAGATTCCGCAGTCATGCCCTGCACCTTGGTACGGAATTTGGTGTAGGAGGCATACTGCTTCTGATACCACTCAGGCGTGGCATAGGCCGTGAGCATGGAGTCCACGAACTCGGTGTGCAGGTTCTTGTGCCAGTAGGTGCTGGCATTGGTAAAGTAGCGTGTCTTCCTGACATCCTCTGCCACAGAGCAGATGCGCGTGCCGCTGGCACTGAACATGGTTAGGCCGTCTGTATGGGAGGCCGCATCGTCCAGAAGCTTTGGCAGGACAAAGAGGACTTCAGTCCCCCTGGCTGTCAGGGCACGCACTATGCCCTCGCAGGCAGAGCCAAGCCCGCCGCTGATATGCGGAGGAAATTCCCATCCAAACATAAGAACACGCATGGTTCTTC
>JAUMVQ010000128.1:0-5881 GCA_030530085.1 Desulfovibrionaceae bacterium
GGATGCGGAGTCATTGTTTTCCCCGATGCCTGACGGCAAGAAAGAAGGTTGCATCCAGCAGAAATATATTCTCCTGGATGAATGCCATATCCCTGATGAGGAGCTGAATACGCACAACGGACTGGTTACCCAGCTCATAAAGCTGGAGCGCGCAAAGAGCTTGGACGATTTCAAGCCGATATTCGCAAGACTGGAAGAAATGCTTCCTGATCCTGAATACGCATCCCTGAACAAAATGTTTGCTTTGTGGGCAGAATCTGCGCTGAAGTGCTGCGGTTTTGTTGAAGCAGGCCGTACATCCCGCAATCTGCAGGAGGTAAATAAGGTATTGGGCACGCTGTAAAACGCTGCCAACTGGACTTCCCGAGGCTGTGACCGCATATACTGATCTTCTGATCAGGATGCACTGACGTTATTCGCTGTTTTTGCCAATAAGGCACCCTCAGTGCAGGCAGTTACTGACCGTATCAACGGATATCAACGGAGTGCAGGCACAGTACTACACAGGCAATCATCTGGTTCTGCCTGGCTGATAGCAGGTTAGGACTATAGGCAAAGCGGACGTGGCTGGATGACGTAGAAGCAATATGGGCTTATACGCAAGCAGTCGCGTCCGCTGTATTTATGCGGCCTTGCCAGCATTTGAGGCATCATGAGTTTCTGGCGGTCTGTGCCAGTGACAACGGTATTGCCAGGTCCGGGTATTCGTCTGGGCCTTCGGCACGATTATAGCAGGAAGTGTAAATTTGCCGTTCCAGGCAGTAAAAAACGTCCTAAAATACGAAGCTTGTGGCGTCCTCAAAAACAAAGTAGGCACAGGGCATGCTTAGGAACAGACAGAGCAGGGCCAGCGCCTTGTAGCGCATGGGCAGGGCGCTTTTGGAAATGCATCCCATGAACACGCTGACCAGCAGGGCAGGCAGGAAGCGTGCCGCCTGCATGGCTATTGTCAGGGGAGTAATCTCTGATTCCGCATCAAGAAGCGGGACAACTTCAAAGTAGACAAAGACGGCTGCCACAATGGTCACCGGAATCCAGGCCATAAAGCCCCATCTGGCAACCCACTTCATGATGGTAGTGTAGTAATCGCGGCCGAAATCGTCCTTTTTGCGGCGCATGGCAAGCCAGACAAGAGCGATTGCTGCAGGCATGGCTATGGCCAGGGGCAATGTGGCAATGATTGCGTTAAAGAGGGGAGACGGAAAAGTGAAGCTGAAGAGGTCTGCCAGGGTGAGCAGTGCTGCATTGGGCAGATCCGTAGCTGCAATAAGCCTCAGGCATCCGAGAATGGCATATGAGCCGGCCAGTGCATTGGCACCGGCCAGAAAGATCAGCAGTGCATGCCAGATACGGTGCTTTTCAAAAAAATGCCAGACAGCAAAGTGAATGCTGACTGCGATGACAGAAAAGCCAAAGACACCCCAGCTGAGTTCGGTTACTGTTGCCAGAAAGGAGGACGGCACATAGCTTTCCGAAGAAATAAAGAGATAGATTCTTGAACAGATTAAAAGAATCCAGCCAAGGGCGAGGCACAGGACGGCCAGCTGCCTGGCAGCCTTCTGGTACGCAGACCTCTTGGTGCGGACGCCAGTTATTTCAAGAGTTCCGACCATGAAGGCAAGGCCGGAGAAGGAAAGAAGTACTGTCATGCACAGGGCAGTCCAGACAACAGGAAGAACAGGACCCAGGACAGGATGTGAGAGCAGTGTCTGAAGCATATTCATCAAAACATTCCGTTCATATCTGATATGTAAAAGGGATATATTCCCTGACAATATCCTTATCGGATGATTTGCATAATTATTTAGCAGGATGCAGTGCCTGCCTTGCAGACTGTTTTTTGCTCCAAAAGCCGGAGGAACGCAAGAACACGTGCCTGATTTTGGATACAAAAAAAGTCGGCGATATAATCGCCGACTTTTTATTGTCATAATGGTGGGCCATCGGAGACTCGAACTCCAAACCAATTGATTAAGAGTCAACTGCTCTACCAATTGAGCTAATGGCCCGTTGAACAAGAAGACTTTTACGCTTCAGCCTCTCATCTGTCAACACTTTTTTTTAAAAATATGATGTCGCAGGAGGCTGCACCAAATAGAAGAGCCCCTGCATCAGCACTATATGGTTTTTTGCAGGAGCTCTTACATGGAGGGAATTAGAAATACTTATCCTTTGAAGGCAGCTTCAAAGGGAGGAACGACCTGCTTCTTGCGGCTCATAACCTTGTCAAGCCACACGTGCTTGTCAGCGGGCTTCTTGCCGAAGGCCTTCTCGACAACGGACTCGTCGTCAGAGGCGATGAGCATGTCGGAACCTTCCTTCATGATGTCGGTCAGCAGCAGGAACACGCTGTGACGGCCGTCAGCCTTGATCTTCTCGATTTCAGCCTGGAGGCCGGCGCGGTACTTGTCGAGCATGGAGAGATCAACAACTTCGAGCTGGCCGATGCCGACCTTGTTGCCGTTCATGTTGAAGTCTTTGTAGTCACGATGCACGAGTTCGTCCATGGTGGCACCTTCGAGGGCGCTCTTCACGGTGAACATTTCGAGGCCGAGGGCCTTCACATCGGCAACGCCGGCGATTTTGGCGAGGGCTTCGACAGCCTTCTTGTCGTCTTCGGTGCAGGTGACGGACTTGAAGATAACGGTGTCGGAGAGGATGGCGCAGAGCATGCCGCCGGCGATGTTGGCGGGAATCTCGATGCCATAGAAGTCATACATGTTCTTGATGACGGTGCAGGTACAGCCGGCGGGCCAGATCCAGCAGAGCAGGGGGCTGGAGGTGGTGATGTCGCCCAGCTTGTGGTGGTCAACGATGCCCAGCACGTTGGCGCTGTCGATGCCCTTGGGAGCCTGGGCGAGGTCGGAGTAGTCCACCAGGTAGATGTCCTTGCCGGCGACGTCGTCAATGACTTCGGGAGCGGTCAGGCCGAACTTTTCGAGCACGAACTTGCTCTCGGGGGTGGGAGCGCCCTGGGCAGCGGCTTTCACGTCGAGGCCGCGTTTGCTGTACAGGTCAGCAATGGCGATAGCGGAAATGATGCTGTCCGTATCCGGATTCATATGACCAAGAACTAAAGCAGACATAACTATGCCTTCCTCCTAAAAATGGAATGATGTCAGTTCGCTGGTTTCCTCATTCCCTCTTTCCGGATAGCAGAAAGAAGCATCGGAAACATTGAACGAGTATTGACTTGGGAAACGGGAAGCACTTCGTCTTCCCTTACTAAACACTTTGTAAAAAATAGCACAAGCAAGTCTGTTAGACAAGACCTTGTCCCAACCTTTTTTCGCAGGCGCTGCTGGCGCCCTGTGCACGCCGGTCTGCCACTGTTTTGCCAAGTGCTTGATATTGCATGTATTTATTGTGTGACAGAGGCTTGCTTCCTTGTTTTTTCCGGCACAGGAAACGCCCTTGCGCTTTTTTTCTCTTCTTGCCGGACAGCTCTTTCTGTCCCCTATTTGTCTCTATCCGTGCCTGCCAGGGAAGAAAGGGGATGGGCATGGTCATAAGCCTCTACCAGGTGCCCCAGGCTTACCTGCGTGTAGCGCTGCGTCGTTGTCAGGCGCTTGTGCCCCAGAAGCTCCTGCACGGCACGCAGATCGGCTCCTGCATCGAGAAGATGGGTTGCAAAGCTGTGGCGCAGCGCATGCGGGGAGACAGTACGGGAGAGCCCGGCCCTTTTGCAGAGGCTTTCTATGATGCGCCTTGCCTCCCTGCGGTCACCCCTGGCTCCGGTAAAGAGAGCCGGCTCGTCTTTCTGCGCTATGCAGGGACGCCTCTGCTGCCAGGCGGACAGTGCCTCAATACAGGTATCAGACAGAGGCGCCAGGCGCTCCCTTGAACCCTTGCCAAGGACACGGACATAGCCGTCAGCCGGAATGACATCATTATTATTAAGGCCCAGGGCCTCGGAGATGCGCAGCCCCGACCCGTACAGAAGTTCTGCCAGGGCAAGATCTCGGGTTTTCAGGGCTTTTTCCTGCTCATCTGTTGTGCCGCGGGCCCTGCGGACATCCTTTTTTGCCCCATTGTCCAGAAGGTCGGCAGTTTCATCGGCATTGAGGGCAAGAGGTGTGTGCTGCTCCTGCCTCGGGTTATGTACTTCTGTGACTGCCAGGCTTGTGACAGCGCCTTTTGCATGCAGGTACTTGAAATAGGTACGCATGGCAGACAGCCGCCTGGCCATGGTGGACTTGGCAAGCCCCTTGTGAAAAAGGGAGGCAAGCCAGGACTGCATGTCAGTTTTTCTGACAGTGTCCGGCTTGTCGGGATCAAGGGATCTGGATGCAAGAAAGGTGCACAAGTCATCCAGGTCAACAGCATAGGCCTGTACTGTTGCTTCGGACACGCCGCGCCTGTACCTGAGATCGGCAAGAAAATCCCTGACAAGACGGCTTGCGCACTGAATATCCTGCGGCTCACGGGATCTCACCTGCTTTGTCTTGCCCTGCTTAGAATGTTCTTTCTGCTGTTCCATAGTGCGTTTTTCGATATAGTTGCATTGAAATGTGCTTTTTTTGCAAGCCTGAGGCAATTTTCAGTGACAAGGAATGCGTTTTACTTTATTTATGAAATAACGTTTCCCTCTTCATGGCGGAGATGAGAAGCAATACCTGCCTGGTGTTCAATACTCCAGGCAGATACAGCTGGCAAACCCTGATTTAGGGGAAGTGGCAGAGGGCCTGCACAGCCCTTGCTCATGTCTGGTCCTGGCAGGCAGGTCATTTTCTCTGTGCAGCCAGCGGTTTTGCTGTATGCTTCCCAGGATTTTTCCGCTTTAAGGAAGAAAAGTACAGATAGTGAAAACAGCTCATCCCCCTTAGGGGATAAGCAGGCAACCATCCCTAACAGCGCCATACGGAGGCCGAGCTCGGCCTTGAGAGGTGCAGAGCCTGTATGGACAGGAGGTACTATGAAAATCGTCTTGTTGGAAGGACTTGGCGTGGCTAAGGAGATTATTGACGGACATGCGGCCAAGCTGGCCGGAATGGGTCATTCTCTGACTGTCTACGACAAAAATACGGACGCATCCGTTCAGCTTGAACGATCTCAGGATGCCGATGTTATCATGATTGCCAATATGCCGCTCGCCAAGAGCGTGGTCGAACAGGCTGCTGGCCTCAAATTCATTGACGTGGCCTTTACCGGCGTGGACCACATTCCTGTCGAGGCGGCAAAAGCACGCGGCATCGCCGTCTCCAATGCCTCCGGCTACGCCACCCAGGCTGTGGCAGAGCTCTGCATATGCTTTATGATCGAGCTTCTGCGCAAGGTGCCCCAGGCCCAGGCAAAATGCCGTGCTTCCCAGGGCAAGGAAGGCCTGGAATACAGGCTCCTGAGCGGCAAGACTGTCGGCATAGTCGGCTGCGGCGCCATCGGCAAAAGGACAGCTGCACTGTGCAAGGCCATCGGCGCCCATGTCATAGGCTTTAACAGAAGCAAGGTCACGGATCCTGCCATTGAAGAGCAGGTGTCCCTGGAAGAACTGCTTCAGAGAAGTGATATAGTTTCCCTGCATACGCCGCTTACTCCGGCTACCAAGGGCATGATCAGCACCAAGCAGCTCACCCTTATGAAGCCCACTGCCTACCTTATCAATACAGCCCGCGGCGGCGTGGTCGATCAGGACGCCCTGGCCGCAGCCCTGCTCAAGGGACAGATTGCCGGAGCAGCCCTGGACGTGTTCTATGAAGAGCCGCCCCTGCCTGCCAACCATCCCCTGCTCTGTGTTCCCAACACCATTGTGACCCCTCATATGGCCTTCAGCTCGGTTGAGTCCATGGAAGCCCGCTGTGAGATTGTCTTTGAGAATCTGTATTCCTGGCTTGACGGCAAGCAGCTTAATGTTATCTGCTAGCGTGCAGTAAGCATTTCTGAA
>JAUMVQ010000128.1:5891-6214 GCA_030530085.1 Desulfovibrionaceae bacterium
TTTTTCTTTCGTCCAGTCCCGTCTGTATGCCGGGACTGGCTTTATTTTTTCCCTTTTGTTGAAAATGAAGCTTGCCATCAGCCTGTTTTGTGGTAAAATAAGAGGGAATAACACATAGAAAGAACATTGTTGCGTTCTTTTTTGTGTGATCATTCGCCAGGCAAGAGGATATTATGGAAAAGCAGTGTCTAGTTGTTATAGACTGTCAGAATGACTTTGTAACCGGATCCCTTGGCAGTCCTGCAGCGCAGGGCATCATGCCCGGCCTTGTGGCCAGGGTGCAGGCCCATGCAGGTCCTGTCCTGTTTACCAGGGATACGCAT
>JAUMVQ010000129.1 GCA_030530085.1 Desulfovibrionaceae bacterium
AGCCAGCAGTAAAGCCACCATTATATGACAGGATATGAGACAGGCCCTATGTCCAGCCTGCCGGTCTTACACGGAGGGACCACCATGAAAACAAATGCCAGCTGGGGAGGCCGTTTCTCAGAAGGCCCGAAAGAAGCCGTTGCCGCCTATACAGAATCCGTCTCCTATGACAAAAATTTGTGGCAGCAGGACATACGGGCCTCCAAGGCCCATGCCCGCATGCTTGCAAGGCAGGGCATTCTCACAAGATCCGAGGGCGAAACGCTGGTAGAAGGACTGGACAGCGTGGCTGAGGAAATCCGCAGCGGCCGTTTTGAATGGCGTCCCGAGCTTGAAGACGTTCATATGAACATTGAGGCCAGGCTCACCGAAATAGTGGGCGATGTGGGCAAGCGCCTGCATACGGGACGCAGCCGCAACGATCAGGTGGGCCTCACCTTCAGGCTCTTTGTGGCCGACTGCATGACGCAGTGGCAGGACAAGCTCTCGCAGCTTGTTGAGCGCATCACTGACATGGCGCAGCTGCATGTAAACCATATCCTGCCCGGCTGCACCCATCTGCAGCCTGCCCAGCCCATCAGCCTGGCGCATCACCTGCTGGCCTATGCCTGGATGTTCCACAGGGACTACCACCGCCTTGCCGATACGATGCACCGCGTGCGTACCTCTCCTTTGGGCGCAGCAGCCCTGGCCGGAACCACCTACCCTCTGGATCCCGTTTCCGTTGCCGAGGACGTAGGCTTTGAATCCATCTACCAGAATTCCATGGATGCCGTGTCGGACCGCGACTTTGTGCTTGAGGCACTCTTTGACGCAGATCTCGTCATGACGCACCTCTCGCGCCTGTGCGAGGAGCTCATTCTCTGGGCCAATCCCAATTTCGGCTATATCAGGCTCTCTGACGGCTATTCCACCGGCTCAAGCATCATGCCGCAGAAAAAGAACCCGGACGTGGCCGAACTCATGCGCGGCCGTACCGGGCGTGTCACAGGCTCGCTCATGGGCCTGCTCACCGTGGTCAAGGGCCTGCCGCTGGCCTACAACCGTGATTTGCAGGAAGACAAGGAAGGCTTTATGGATGCCAGCCACACAGTGGTCACATCCTTAAGCGTCATGGAAGGCATGCTTTCTGAAATCACCTTTAATACGGATCGCATGGAGGCAGCCTGCCGCAAGGGCTTCCTCAACGCCACGGAAATGGCCGACTACCTTGTGAGCAGGGGCATTCCCTTCCGCCAGGCCCACCATATCACAGGCCATGCCGTTGCCCTGGCTGAGCAGAAAGGCTGCACCCTTGAGGAACTGCCGCTTGACGAGCTGCAAAAGCTGGACAGCCACTTTGACGATGAAATCTACGCTGTTCTGGACTGCCATGCAGCCGTGCGCCGCAGGGAAACGCCGGGAGGCACAGGGCCCAAGTCCGTGCATGACCAGCTGGACAGCCTGCGCGACTGGCTGGGCGCGCTCAAGGACTAGGGATACGATACATACAGCCTAAAACAGGGAGAAAAGCCATGGGCATACAGAAAGAGAGCAGGCAGCCGCAATTTGACTGCACGGCTCAGGCAGAATGGCCTGAGTGGACAAGCGCAAGACTTGTCAGTGACGAACATTTTGCTAATGCCTATGAATCGCTTGATCCGCTGTGCAGGGCTGCAGTCAAGACAGCCATTGCCATGTATTTCCGCTACGACGAGCCTGTCAGGGAAATACTGCATGAGGAGCGCAACGATCCCCTGTCCGGTTTCTGGAGGGCGCGATCCGTATTCTGCGCCCCCTGGGCCGTCATTGCCTTTACTCCTGAATACACGGCGTCTGCCAGGCTGCTGGCTGCGCTGATGCCTGCCATATTGTGCGGCGTGCCGCAGATTGCCTGCGTATGCGTGGAGGGCAAGCCTTCCTCACAGGTTCTGGCAACCTGCGAGCTCGCCGGCATCAATACGGTTTTCTCCATGCCCCTGGCCGAGCTCTGCGCCCTGCTTGAGGAAACGCAGCCAGGGCCGGGGCGCCTTGTCCTCCTCCACAAGGGGGAACTGGACATGGTGCGCAGGCAGGCCAGGACGCTCAACCTGCCCTGCTTTGAAGAGCGCAGGGATCCGGTGCTGACCATTCCCAAGCCGGACAAGTTTAACCTGGATGTACTGCGCTTTGCCCAGGGAGAGCAGACCGTCTTCAGGGCGCTCACCAACCAGGAGCCTGTCTCGCCTGACGCCCTCTATGCCGCTCCCGATGCTGTCCGCAACCACTGCCTTGCCAGTGCAGGCAATCTCTTTTCCCTCACCATGGCCCCGCTGGCCCTGGCCCCGGGCTGTGAGGGATTCTGGCTGCATCACGGCCTTGGCCGCAGCTTCTTTTTGACGCACAGGGTCGGCTTCGGCCTCGACACAGGCCAGGAATAGCATTTTTCTCCAAAGGTTCCCTGCCAGGAGATTTCCATGGATATCTCAGCTATCCGCAATATCGGCATCATTGCCCACATTGATGCGGGCAAGACAACGCTGACCGAGCGCATTCTCTTCTACAGCAACAAGATACACCGCATGGGCGAGGTTCATGACGGCACTGCCACCATGGACTTCATGCCTGAAGAGCAGGAACGGGGCATTACCATCTGTTCTGCGTGCACTACAACGCACTGGCTGGACCACCAGATCAACCTTATTGACACGCCAGGACACGTGGACTTCACCATAGAAGTGGAACGCTGCCTGCGCGTGCTGGACGGGGCCGTGGGTGTCTTCTGCGCCGTTTCCGGCGTGGAGCCGCAGTCAGAGACGGTGTGGCGCCAGTCCGAGCAGTTCGGCGTGCCAAAGCTTGCCTTTATCAACAAGATGGACAGGCCTGGTGCCGACTTTAAGGCCGCAGTTGCTGCCATACACAAGCGCCTCAATGCCAATGCCGTTCCCATTGTCCTGCCTGTAGGGGCCGGCGACAATTTTAAGGGTGTCATTGACCTGCTCTCCATGGAAATGCTGACCTTTGACGACAAGGACGAGGGGCAGACCATACACAAGTCGGACATTCCTGACGACATGAAGGCAGAAGCAGAGGAAGCCAGGGAAACCCTGCTCAATGCCATTGCCGATCAGGATGACGCCTTTCTGGAAGCGTATCTTGGAGGAGAGGTAACACTTCCTGAGATACAGGAGGCCCTGCGCAGGGCAGTGCTGGCCAGGAAAATTACGCCCGTGCTGGCAGGATCCGCCCTTCGCAATGCCGGCGTACAGCCGCTTCTTGATGCCGTAGTCGCCTATCTGCCCTCACCCTGCGACTGCGTGCAGAAGGCCATGGATGACAAGGGAAAGAGCATAGAGCTTTCTGCCGATCCCAAGAAACCCTTTGTGGGGCTTGTCTTCAAGGTGGTCATGGAAAACGGCCGCAAGACATCCTTTATGAGGGTCTATCAGGGATCCTGCACTGAGGGAGCACAGCTCACCAATACCTCATCCGGGAAAAAGGATCGCACCGGACGCCTGGTGAGACTGCATGCCGACCACATGGAGCAGGCAGACGCTGCCTCTGCAGGCGACATCCTGGCTGTCATAGGATTAAGAAGCGCCCATACCGGCGAGACATATACGGACGGGCCTGCGCTGCACCTGGAAGCAATAGAAAGCACGGCCCCTGTCATCACCATAGCCCTTGAGCCGCGCAATGCCGACGAGGGAAAAATCCTGGATGAGGCGCTGGCACGGTACTGCGAGGAAGATCCGACGCTGATAGCCCATGTAGAGGAAGAAAGCGGCCTCAGGACGCTCTCGGGCATGGGCGAGCTGCATCTGGACGTAACCCTTGAGAGGCTGCGCAGGGAGTACCGCATAGAGCCAAGGACCGGAGCGCCCAAGGTCACCTTGCGCGAGACAGCCACAAAGGAAGCCTCTGCATCGTATACTTTTGACAGGGAGCTGGGACAGCAGGCCCACTATGGCAATGTATCCCTTACAGTCCTGCCAAGGGACAGGGGAGAAGGCAATATCGTGAGGACTGGGGACTTTCTGCCAGAAGACAGCAAGGAAGCAGCCCTGGTCATACAGCCGCAGTTTGTGGCGGCTGCCCTGGAAGGTGCAAGGGACTGCCTGCAAAGCGGCGATCTCACAGGCTACCCGGTGACCGATGTGGAAGTTGTTATCACTGCCATCGAAAAAAAGGACGGTGCAAACACAGTGCCTGGCTGCCATATGGCCGCGCATCAGGCCCTGAAAGAGGCACTTTCCAAGGCAGATCCCGTCATCCTGGAACCTGTCATGAGAGTGACCATGACCATGCCGGAAAGCGAGCTTGGATCTGCCATAGGCCTGTTCGGATCCGTGGGCGGCAGAGTGGACGGCATGGAGGACCAGGCAGGCATCAAGACTGTCCATGGCACAGCCCCCATGCGCCAGCTTTTTGGATTTTCTACCAGGCTGCGCTCAGCCACCCAGGGCAGAGCCGGCATGATGGTGACCTTTGACCGCTTTGACAAGGCATAATTGAAGACATGAAAGACGCCAGTTGCGCCAGTCCGGCCCCCAAGAAAAGCCTGGGCCAGCATTTTCTCCGCAGGCCTGACATATGCAGGCGCATAGCCGATCTGCTTGACCTTGAAGAAGGCGATCAGGTTCTTGAGATCGGCCCCGGGCCCGGGGCCCTGACAGACGTGTTGCAGGCATTGCCCCACAAAAGGCTTCTGCTTCTGGAAAAGGACAGCCACTGGGCCGGCTTTCATGCCGGAAAGAATACGCCAGGCACAGAGGTCAGGTGCATGGATGCACTGGCCTTTCCATGGGAAGAGCTTGAAGGAAAATGGAAGCTTGCCGGCAACCTCCCCTACAATGTTGCGTCTCCCATGCTCTGGGATATTGCCTCAAGATGCCGCAGCCTGAGCCAGGCTGCCTTTATGGTGCAGAAGGAAGTGGGCCAGCGCCTGGCAGCAGCACCTGGCACAAAGGACTATGGCGCCCTGTCCGTCTGGACGCAGGCATTCTGGGTGCCGCGCATGGCCTTTATTGTGGGTCCTTCTGCCTTTACGCCGCCTCCAAAGGTGGACTCGGCCGTCTTGTCATTTAAGCCCCTGCCTGCGGAAAAACTGCCGCAAGCGCCTGAGGCCCTGGCCAAAGTGATAAAGCTGTGCTTTTCGCAGCGCCGCAAGCAGCTTGGCGGGGTATTTCGCAAAAATGACAGGGAAGATCTTCTGGACAAGCTGTCACAGCTGGGACTTCCCCTTACTGTCAGGGCAGAAGAATTAAGCGTTGAGCAGTTTATTTTCTTAAGCGTTGCCGGAAAAGAAACGCAGGGATAGGCAGGGCGGCTTTTCGATGCCAGCATCATTGCGGACACTCCTGCCAATCTGTTGAAGCAAGAAGCTGCACGTTGCATCGCCGCTACAGTCCAGCCTGGGAAGCATGCTTTTCCCCATTCCATCAGGCAGTATCTCCAGGACTCCGCCGCGAACCTTTGTAAAGAACAAATTAAAAAAAAAAGTGGACAGGGCCTGCGCATGAGCCTCTGATATTATTCTCAGTGGAATACAATGGAAACTGTACTTATCCGCGCCCTATTCGGCGATTTTTCATTTTTTTCCATATTGCCCGGCATACTCTGCACCATTCAGAATCAATCCCTAAAAGATTAATCAGGATCTCATTGTCAACGATGTCAAGCGCCTTCTCTATGTCGTCGTCATTGCGGACGATCTGGTCAATCTGTTGAAGCAATGAGCGGCACGTCGCATCTGCGACATTGTCCAGCCTGGGAAGCATAATTTTTCCCATTTCACCAGGCAGTATCTCCAGAACTCCGCCGCCGTAGCTCCGGCCGCAAATTTCAGTAAAGGCAAAAGAAACGCTGTTATAGTATGAAAGCAAAACCTTTTCCGGCTGTACGCCAGGATTAAACTTCATCCGATGCATTGTGTCAGTAGACACGGCATTGCAGCGGTTCAGGACAAATTTAGTATCCGTTCAGGGGGTACCAGGTTCATTTCGGTTTCAGCCTTGATTTTTTGCTAGCCTACAAGGATAAAATCCTGATATAGATTTATCATGGAAAAGAAGGTCCAAGACATATTAGCCCAAATCCCTGACAAGGAGATAATGGCCGAATGGCCTCCAGAGGCAGTCAATGCCATAGAGGTTCTCAGGGATTGTGTCTTGAACGAACAGTTAGAAAAAAAGATGGTATCTACTCAGCTATAGCGGCATGGTAGCTATACCTATTGCCTTTATCGTGAAG
>JAUMVQ010000130.1 GCA_030530085.1 Desulfovibrionaceae bacterium
GCGTGGCCCAGGAAGAAATCTTCGGACCCGTGGCCTGCATCATCAAGTTCAAGGACGAAGATGAAGTCATTGCCATGGCCAACAAGAGCGAATACGGCCTTGGCGGCGCAGTCTGGACCAGAGATATCAACAGGGCCATCCGCGTTTCCCGCGGCATTGAAACCGGCCGTATGTGGGTGAACTGCTACAACAGCATTCCCGAAGGCGCTCCCTTCGGCGGCTACAAGGATTCCGGCATCGGCCGTGAAACCCACAAGGTTATCCTGCAGCACTACACCCAGATGAAGAACATCCTCATCAACCTGAGCGAGTCTCCCACTGGTTTCTACCCTGCCAAGTAATATCCCCCCTGATATAGTATAAGGGAGGCAGTGCTTTGTCGCTGCCTCCCTTTTTTTGTCCCTCTAAACGGATCCTCAAAACGCCTCCTGAAATCGGCTGCAAAAAGAAGTCCCGCAGGGCATTTTCAGCACTGCGGGACAGAGTTTGCGATTTCCAGTCAAAAGGCATGCGGCAGGACGGTTTATGCAGCCTGCACCAGGATGAAGCTTAAGGATGCGCCATCAGGCACGATGCACTTAAACTATGCAACCGTGTAGATTTTCACCTCGGGATCAGCGCTCCAGAGAGGCTTGAGGCCTTTGACGACGTCCTCATTGAAGAGCGTGCTCTTAAGATAGGCAGCGGCATGCTCTGCGCTGTCGAAGCCGTGCAGGACCTGCACATCCTCGTCGCGGACAAGCAGATTTTTGGTGAGTGCGCCTTCAATGGTGTTCAGGAAGGGACCACGGTAGTCGGCATAGACCTTGGCTGCGGCCGGACGGCTGGCAGCATCAATGTGCATGGTGATTTCCAGAAATGCTTTTACTTCCATGACAAAACTCCTGTTGTGTCTGTGAATTTGACGGCTGTATGAAGCCGGATGGCAAAAACATAGACACATACAGGCAAAAAAAAAGTCATCGGCTAAATTATGAGCAGCTCATAAATTTCATAGCGGCTTGCCTCAGCAGGGCTCTCTGCATAGGATGCCTTACACAGATTCTCACGCATGCCAGGGGGAACAATCATGTATCAGGCAAAACTGGAAAAGGACATTCGCTGCCCGCTTGAATACGGGCTGGACGTATTTGGCGGAAGATGGAAGTCACGCATTATCTGCGTGCTGGCCCACAAAAGCACCCTGCGCTACGGCAAGCTGCGGGAAGAGCTGACCAATATCACCGATGCCGTGCTGGCTCTCAACCTCAAGGAACTTATGGCCGACGGCATGGTGCAGAGGGAGCAGTTCAATGAGATCCCTCCCAGGGTGGAATACAGCCTGACCGAAAAAGGCGCTTCGGTCGTTCCCATCTTGCAGACCATCTGCAAATGGTCAGGCGCATACCACCGGGAAGTCAGCGAAACAAGCATATCCCAGTGCCTGAAGTGCGACTACACAGTCCTGAAATAGCATTATCGCCAAAGAACCTCACTCATCGCTGAAAACGGCATAGTCCTTTATGTTCAGGACTGAAATCTTCTTATAAAGGCAGCTTCGCGCAATACCCAGCATCCTGGCTGCCTTTACCTTGTTGCCGCCGCATTTTTTCAGGGCATCCAGAATACTCTTGCGTTCCGCCTCCGCCTTGCTCTCGGACAGTTTTCCGGAAGTATCAGGCCCCGGAGCGCTTTTTTGTTGGTCATTTTTGCTGCCTTCTTCAGCGCCACCGGTACGGCCAATGCAGCTGCCGTTGGTGCTTCCGATGGTACTGCCGATAGTGCTGTGCAGAAATTCATTGTCTGCCTTGTGAAAAAAGCGCTCAGGAAGGTGCCTTAAACAGAGCTCTGTTTCCCCTTCCTTCATGGAATAGAGGGCATAGGTCAGGATATTGCGCAGTTCGCGCACATTGCCCCGCCAGGGATGCGTGCTGCAAAGGGAAAGGACCTCCTTTGCTATGCGTATGGTATTGCCTTTTTCTGGGCCCAGCAAGCTTGAGAGAATGGAATAGGCAAGGAGCGGTATATCGGCAATGCGCTCCCGCAAGGGCGGAACGACCAGGTCAAAAAGATTCAGGCGGTAGTACAAGTCTTCCCTGAACTGCCCCTGCTGCACCATCTGCTCCAGGTTCCTGTTTGTGGCTGAAACCAGGCGAAAATCCACATAATGAGGGCTTGGTGACCCCAGCTTCTGTATCTCGTGGTTCTCAAGCACGCGCAAAAGCTTGGCCTGCAGCGTAAGCGGCATTTCACCTATCTCGTCAAGAAAGATGGTGCCTCCGTCAGCCAGCTCAAACTGCCCCTGCTTGCCGGATGCCTTGGCGCCGGTAAAAGCCCCGGGCTCATACCCGAAAAGCTCGGATTCCATCAGTTCATGGGGAATGGCCGCACAGTTCACAGCCACAAAGTTCTTGGCATGGCGGGAGCTGGCCGCATGGATAGCCTGGGCTATCAGATCCTTGCCTGTGCCATTTTCCCCAAGGATCAGGATAGGCTCATTGTTTCTGGCAAAGCGCTTCCCCTTTTCCTTGAGCAGGCGCATGGACGAGCTCTCCCCCACAATGGAGTCAAAGCTGACGATTTCTGTGCTCTGCCTGGGATAAAGTGTGGTGGAAAAGCTGCTGTAATTTTCCAATTCGTCAATGATGTTCTGCATCTCATGTATCTTGTCCTTCATGGGCGATACAGAGATATTTTCGGTCATGCACCCGGCCACATGCCCTTCCCTGTCACGCAAGGGCCATCTGTAGGTCACGCCATACAGGCCGTTTATGGAAACAGAGGCGCAGGAATTAGGCTTTCCTGTTTTCAAAAGTTCGACAATGCCCTGCTTTGCCGTCAGAAAAAACTCTATGGCATCAAGGCCGATGCAGTTGTCGTCAAGGTGGTACATCTTCTTGTAGGTTGTGTTGGCAAACACAAGCTTTGCCCTGTGATTGAAGATGGCAATCCCTGAATGAAGCATTTCCAGAATGTCGATATTGACATTGACCGCATCAAAAAACTCTTCCAGCTGTTTTTCCATACTGCCTGCTCCCTGCCAAAACGCATAAACCATATCCCAAAAAAAGGGGCGCAGCCTTTCTCCTTGTGCGCATTATGCACAATGAGCCCTGGCCTGCCAGACATACTGTCTCATTTCAAGGACAGTATTGTCCTTTTATACAGACTAATCTGTCCTTCTTCAAGGACATTATGTACAGCCGGCATACAGACACCATTATGTAACCTTTTGTAATAATGCTAGTTTTACTTGCCTGTGAATTTTGGCACGTTTTTTTCATATAGGGTTATGACTTCCCCTTGTACGACCGGGACTTTGTACGACGGGAAGACGGAAAGGCATTCCACAGCAAGCCTCTGTGGCATGCCCCTCCATTCAAAAAGGAGTTTTTGTACCTCAATCCTATCGCACTAGGAAGCATCACTAAGGAGCTCACTATGTTTACTCCGGAAAAAACGAAGGCCGCCCTTGCAGCGGAACAGGCAGGACACGGAACCTATGCCATAGACTGGGCAACGGCTGATGACCGTATCCGTCTCTGCAAAGGAATTGTAACAGACACCAACCAGCAGATGGACCCCGAGCGCCTGAGCGTGCTCAAGGCCGTGTATGAAGAAAATCCCGGCGAGGAGCCGGTCCTGCTTCGTGCCAGGCTTCTTGAACGCCTTCTGCTGAGCAAGAAGCTCTTCCTTGACGAAAACCCCATTGTGGGCACACTGACCAGCATCCGCTGCGGCCTGTACGCATACCCCGAATGGAGCTGCGACTGGATCAAGGACGAGATGGACATGGCCAAAATCTGCTCCCTTGGCGAAATCGTCATTCCTGACGAAACCAAGGACCTGATGATGGGCGTGTACAACCAGTGGAAGGGCCGCACGGTCCGCGACACTGCCGACATCAACTACAAGAAGCTGTACGATGTCGATCCCCGTCCCTACATCAAGTCCGGCATGCTCTACGACGTTATGAACGTCTCCTTAGGCTCCGGCTGCGCCAACTACAACATGATTCTGACCAAGGGTGCACGCGGCGTCCTGGCAGAAGTCGAAGAGAGCATGAAGAAGCTGCAGAACCAGAGCGGCGACTACCGCAAGCTGGCCTTCCTGCAGGGCATCAAGATTGTTCTTGAAGCCTTCGTGAAGTGGGCGCACCGCTATGCAGACCTCTGCGAGGAAACAGCAGCCGCAGAAAAGGACCCCAAAAAGAAGGCCGAACTGCTGGAAACAGCCGAAATCTGCCGCTGGGTGCCTGAAAATCCTGCCCGCAACTTCCGCGAGGCCATCCAGTCCTACTGGTTCGCCCACCTGCTGGTAGAAATTGAACAGATGGGCTGCGCCAACTCCCCGGGACGCTTTGGCCAGTTCATGTATCCCTTCTACAAGAAGGACATTGAAGAAGGCCGCATCACCCGCGACGAAGCCAACAAGCTGACCTGCTTCCTGTTCATCCGCCACACCGAGCTTGGCACCTACTCCGGCATGGCCCATCAGAAGGCCCTTTCCGGCCACACCGGCCAGACCCTGGCCATAGGCGGCCTCACTCCCGACGGCAAGGACGCCAGCAACGACTACGAAATGGTCATCATGGATGTCCAGACCAGGATGCAGAACATCCAGCCCACCCTGGCCCTGTGGTACACGCCCATGATGGAACCGGCCTACCTCATGAAGGCTGTGGAGGTTATCCGCACTGGCTGCGGCCAGCCCCAGTTCATGAACACGGCCATCGGCGTTGCCCGCAACCTGCTGCACTTCGGCCCCGACGGCATCACCATCGAGGAAGCCCGCAACGTGGCCAACTTCGGCTGCGTGGCCAGCGGCGTTACCGAGGCAGGCTCCTACATCGCAGGCGAAGACGCCATCTGCGCAGCCAAGTTTGTGGAACTGGCCCTCTACAACGGCTGGGATCCCACAACCAAGAAGCAGCTTGGCCCCCAGACCGGCGAAGCCAACGACTTCAAGGACTACGAAGAACTGTACGAGGCTGTCCGCAAGCAGATCAAGGCCGGCATGACTGTGCAGCGCAGGCATTCCAACCTCTCCACTGCAGCCCATGAAAAAATCGTGCCCAGCATCTTCAGGTCCGCCCTGCACGACGGCTGCATCGAGACAGGCATGACCGAAGAGGCAGGCGGCCACAAGTATCCCCAGGGCATGGCCATCCTCTCCACGGTTGTTGACGCAGGCAACGCCCTGCACGCCATCAAGGAACTGGTCTACGAGAAGAAGCTCTTCACCATCGCCAAGCTGCGCGAGGCCCTGGAAGCCGACTGGGTCGGCTATGAAGACATCCAGAAGATGTGCCTTGACGTGCCCAAGTACGGCAACGACGATCCTGAAAGCGACGCCTATGTGCAGAGGCTGTTTGAGGACTTCAAGACCATCTACACGGAATGCGGGCCGAACTACTTCGGCAAGAACTGCTACCTGGATGCCTACTCCCTCTCCTTCCACAACCTGTACGGCTCCATCATGAATGCCTTCCCCAACGGTCGCAAGAAGGGCATCGCCTTCACGGACGGCAGCGTGTCCGCCACGCCCGGCACAGATACCCAGGGACCGACAGCCCTTATCAAGTCTGCGGCCCAGGCAGTGGATACGACCTGGTACGTGTCCAACCACTTCAACATGAAGTTCCTGCCCTCCGCCCTGGAAGGTGCCAAGGGCGCCCGCAACCTGCTTGACCTCATCAAGACGTACTTTGACTGGGGCGGCAGCCACATCCAGTTCAACTGCGTTTCCCGCGAAACCCTGATCGATGCCAAGGAGCATCCTGAGAGACATAAGGAACTTGTTGTCCGTGTCGCCGGTTTCTCCGCCTACTTCACCCGCCTTGATGCCGGTGTGCAGGACGAAATCATCAAGCGTACCGAATACAAGTAACCATCCCTGAAAAGCCCAGGCGGATGGAAGCTGCAGATAATCCATCTGCAATAAGTCCATCCGCCCTTTTCAGCTCTTTTCCGCCTTATGCGGATAAAATTTCACATTGCTCCCTTTGCAAGCCAAGGTCCGTCATCATGTCAACAAAAGGAATCATCTATAACATTCAGCGTATGTCCGTCCATGACGGCCCGGGTCTGAGGACAACAGTCTTCTTCAAGGGCTGTCCCCTGCACTGCCTCTGGTGCAGCAATCCTGAATCGCAGGCCCATGCCCCGCAGCTCCTCTTTTTCCAGAACCTGTGCTCAGGCTGCGGACACTGCCTTGAGGTATGCACGCA
>JAUMVQ010000131.1 GCA_030530085.1 Desulfovibrionaceae bacterium
GATGACAGGCGAGGCCATCTGCGGCGTGGAATCCTCAGCCTCCATCCTCTATTTTAATGACAAGGTCACCTTTGCTGACAACACAACCCTGCCCCTGCACGTAGCCGTCCTGCCGGTACCGCGCTTCGAGGGGGCAAAGCCTCTGGCAATACAGCGCGGAGCCGGGCTTATGATCCAGAAATCGACACCGGAAAAGGAAAAAGCCTGCGCTGTTTTTGCAAAATGGCTGACCGATGTTGAAATAAATGTCCCCTTTGTGACCTCATGCGGCTATCTTCCTGTCAAAAAGGAGGCCTATGACAAGGTCCTGCGCGACAAGGTGCCAGGCGCGGCAAAGCAGGATCAGATTATGCTGTATGACGCCATCAGCAAAATATACGCTGAATGCAGCTTTCTGATTCCGCCCTATTCTGACGAGTACGGAGAACTTGAGCGCCGTTTTGGCCAGATCCAGACTGCGCTGTTCAAAAAATACCGCGGGCACGGGAACAGCCCTGCCTCCATGGATGACCTGCTTTCAGCCATGTTTGACGAATTCAGGCAGAACATTAAGTAAGCTATGGGCAAAATGATTCAGTTTGTACGGCACATCAGGGACCTGCTGACCATGGACAGCCTGAGCAGAAGGCTGTCTGTCTTTCTGATGTTGCTTGTATGCCTGCTTTTTGCCTGCGTACTCTGCCTGCTTTTTCTCTTCAATACGTTTTCCTCTTCACCGGATTCCCTTAAAAAAAGCCTGAACAACGGTGCCGACGAGTATGCCTACAACCTCCGTCTCTATTTCAGCGATATGGCAGCCCAGGGCATACGCATGTCAGGACTCATAACTGACGAGACAGAGAAAACGCTGACTCACCAGGGCGTGCTCTTTGACATGGTACAGGACAACCAGGCCCTCATAGAACTTCTGGAAGAAAGGGCCTACAGCGTTCTGAACAACACCCTGCACACAACAAACTGCAGCGGGGCCTATGTTATTTTTGATACGACGGTAAACTCAAGACTGCCGGATTCAGAGCAGTCCCGCAGCGGCATTTTCCTGCGATATGAAAACATCAGCGGCCCCAGGCAGACAAACTCTTCCTTTGCCTGGGTACGCGGCATGCACAGCATCGGCGCACGCTACGGCCATGTCTTCCACAACAAGTGGGAGCTGGAATTTGCCAATGACAGGTTGCCGTTCTACAAAAAGATACAGCAGGCTGCCTCGCCCAATCTTTCCGGCTGCTATTTCTACCCGCCCCTGCTCAAGCTGAAGGGGACCTGGGAAAAGATGATGCTTCTCTGCGTACCCATGGTCGGAAAAAACGGACAGTTTTACGGTATTTGCGGCCTGGAAATCAGCGCCATGTATTTCAAGCTCAAGCACATGAGCGACAGAAGCGGATCCCTGCGGGCCACCGGCCTTCTGGCACGGCGCCAGAACGGCTATCTTCTGCCTGCCACTGGCCTGGAAAGCGGAACAGCCAGCGGCTATTATGTCGGCCTTGGTGCCTCTCCCATGCGCATCGAGCCATTTGAAGACGGACTGAACAGATATACCTCCAAGGCCGGCAGTTTTATAGGCAAGGAACAGACTGTACGCCTCTCCCCCCTGGACGGCTCAGCAGAATGGGCCATAGCCTATTTCATTCCTGAAGAAGACTACAAAAGCATAGTCCACTACCACTACCTTAAAATTGCCTCCTTCTGCCTTCTTTTCCTCTGCATTGCCCTTTTGTTCAGCTTCTATATAGGGCGCCTCTGTGTCAGGCCTGTCCTGCAACGCATTGAATCCATCACCAACGGGTCCAGTGACAAGACATCCATTGTAGAAATAGACGAGCTCATTAATTTTCTGGCCAAGCATCACAAGGAACAGGCGGCAATAGCTTCTGAAGCTGATTTAAGCGGCTTTTTGAATTTCAAAAACAATATTGAAACCCTCAGCAATGCAGAAAGGGCTGTTTTTGACCTCTATCTTGAGGGATATTCATCCCAGGAAGTTGCCGACAAGCTCTTTATTTCCATTAACACGGTCAAGTCGCACAACAGGCGCATCTACAAAAAGCTTGATATTTCATCAAAGAAGGAACTAATGCTGTTTGCAAAAATGATCAGGGATGCGGCGCAGGACAAGCAGGACCAGGAAGAAGCCAGATCACAGGACACCTCAAAACAGCCTGAATAGTACTTTTTATGGTCACGCTGGCAAAATTTTCAGGCACACGATAACTGTCCGTCATTCTGCATTAAAAGACTGTTTTTGCTCCAAAAATGTCCAAAACTCCGCAGCCTTTGCCCTTCAAATGGGAAAGAATCTCTAATGCACCGTTCCTTCCGTGTCTTCAGGCTCTCGATTTTCCAGCCGCCCATGGTAGCCGGCACAGACGGCGCAAAAAGCCCCCCTGCATAGCGGTCTTTCAGGGTAGCATGGTCACGCTGGCAAAATTTTCAGACACACGATAACTGTCCGTTATTATGCATTAAAAGGCTGTTTTTGCTCCAAAAATGTCCAAAACTCCGCAGCCTTTGCCCTTCAACAGGGAAAGAAGCCCTAATGCACCGTTCCTTCTGTGATCTTCAGGCTCTCGATTTTCCAGCCGCCCATGGTACTGCGGCTGAGAGACACTACAAAGGAAGCTGTGCTTGTGGCCTGTTGCAGTGAGCCGTCGCCTGCATCATGCGGAAATGAACACAAGGTGCCTTCAAAGGAAAAAATGTGTCCCCCGCCTTGTACTCCGGTCACTGCAAGGAACCGCGGCTCGTCATGCCTTTCCATATCGCGCAGCACGCTGCCGGTCTGTGCATAAAGAAGTGACCTGTCCACAAAATAGCCGTCTGTATCCTGGAAAATGCCGTCTGCCAGCCTGGCGGCATCCAGATGTCCCCCGAAGATGTTATAGGCCGCTTTTTCCACCACAGCCTTGGGAAAATAAAACGTATACAAGGACGGCTTTCCTTCAAAGCGCTGCGGAAACAAGGTCCTGTCCTCAGCAAGAGTGTCCTTGTAGGTAATATCAAGAAAGAGCATGGTCATGCGGCTGAGTTCTTCTGCATCCAGTACCCTTGACTCTGTCCAGTTCATCCCCCAGAGCTTGAGGATGCTGTTACGGATGATGAGTTCTTCCCGTACAGACGGACAAATCATGGGAACAGAGGTGGCACAAGCCTGCAGTGCAGGGCAAAAAAGAGAGCACAGTCCTGCAAGTAGAGATATAAAGAATTTTGCCATGCTGCTTCCCATTACTGCCCCGCTACTTCTCAATCTTGGAAAAATCCAGTTTGTCAATATGATAGTGCCCGTCGTTTTTTCTGCTGGCCATGATGTAGAAGCTCTCTTTTATGGCAATAACGGGTACGCCCTCGGCAATCTCGACCTTGCACACTTCTCCTGAATTCTCATAGATGCCGTCCAGCCGCTCTTCAGGACCGGGGATCACATACGCAAACACGGTCTCAGGCGACACCATGTTTTCCAGGGGCATGTCCATGCTGCCGCTGCAGGGCGAAAAATTGTTGTGCACGCTCCACATGGCGCAGACTGCATTCAGCAGCAAAAGCTGATCGTCAGGAGGCACTCTCTGTACAACAGCAGGGACCACAGCATCCTCCTCAGCCACAGCATCGGCCTGTACCGGCACGGCTGCAGCCATAAAAGCTGCCAGGCCCGCTGCTGCCAGCATGCCTGGTATTGCAAGGATGCGTTTCTGCACAGCTTTTTTCACTGCTACTGCCCTCCCATGTTTCCTCAGGCTGCCGGCTCCGGAGGCCTGATACCCGGATCTGCTTATCGCAGACAAGACTATTCATCTCTTGTTAATCCCAGTCTGTCAAATAAACCCTTAACATCTGTTCTGAACCCGGCAAAATTATCAGGAAACTTCATATACCCTGAGGCCTGCACTTTTTGCCCGCCGGCATAACTGATGCGCATGGAAAAACTGTCTCCGTCAAGGACATCCTTGTCTGATTCAGAGAATCCGTTCCAGCCAGTCACCTGGTATTTGTCCAGCAGCCTGGCAAAATCCGCAATCCAGGCATCAGCGGCTGCTGCTTCCTGTACAGACGGAGTTCCGTATCCGCTTTCAGTCCTGGCCACCGGCACAAAGCCAGTCTTGTCAAGGCGGCAGTATACCTCATAGACCTCGTTGCTGCACGGGCCTGACAAAACCATGAAGAACTCTGTTATGGCCGGCACTGTGCTCTGCGCTTTCTCTGCTCTGGCAAGCACTGCATCAGCAAAGGAAAAAAAAGCCTTTTCCGCTTTTTTGTAGCGCGCAAGCTGCTCATCGCACAAAGCAGACAAGTCCCCGGTCCGGAAGGAGACAGGAGCTCTTTTATCTGCAAAGCCCAGCTCAACATAACAGCCGGCCCGGCCAGCGGATTTCTTCACCTCAAGGAAATCAGCCCATTCTTCAAGCCTGCACTCCCTGACACAGGCTGCAAAGTCCTGCAGCAGATCCGGGTGCACATAAATACCTGTCTTTTTTCCGCCTTTGCTACGTTCTACAAAGAGCTTTCCGTCCTGCATGGCCACTTCATAGGAAATAGTGCCGTTTTTGCTGTCAGACACCACCCAGACCAGGCTGTGCGGCTGCCCTGCCTGTATTTTTTTCATCTCAGACTGACCGCTCATGCAACTGCCATCCTTTCCCCGGGCATTTTCGGCCGGAACATTGCAAGGCAAAAGCATGACAAGCAATAACAAAAACAACAGCTTCTTCATACAATCTCCCCTGCGCAAGGCCATGCCTGCAGACGCCAGTGACGACAAGTCTGCTACTTGCGTATCAGGCGGAAGGAAGTGATGACGCCAGGCGCAAACTGCTCCTCAAAAATAGCGGCATTTTTTACAGGATAGCGCAGTTCCAGAATACAGACCCTGTCATGAGCAACATAGCCCTTGATAGTCAGAACGGTCTGTCCTGCCTTGCCTGACAAAAGGAACCAGCCTTTATCCTCATGGACTTCCTTCTTGGGGAGGCTAGTAAAGAGCAGGCAGTATTCCCTGAGGCCGTTTTCAATCCCCTGCCCGAACGTCCCTTTGCCAGATGTCCCCCTGACTCTGAGTTCCATGCCGTTTTCGCTGTCGCTGACAACGATGCCGCTTCCGTCCTCATTCTCTGTTACCTTAGGACCGGCCAGCCAGTTTACGGCATAGCCATAGCGGCTGTTCTTATACGTTCCGCCGTCAGCGTCCAGGCTGTCTGCCCTGCATTCTGACTGCCACAGGACTAAGGGGAAAAAGAGCAGCACGATTATAAGGCCGTATTCTGCCAGTGCCAGCATGTTCCGCTCTTTCATGACTGCATCCTCCAACTCATGGTCACGCATAGGACAGGATACATCCTGTCTCCTTCACTGTAGGAACTGTCACGGGAAAGCGCCAGTATCCCGGGGATGAAAAAGAACAGCCTGCCCTCTTTTTTGCACCTGTTACCACCTGTACTGCGAATCATACGGGATACGTTCAATCCGCTTGCATCTCGTCGTATTTTCAATGTGGTAGTACTGGTTCTGCGGCACAAAGCTGTAGGGGATGTCTTCAGTGCGCGTGCGCATAAACAGCGAAAGGATTGCCCTGTTGATGGCCTGATGCCCGACGATGCAGGTCGGGGCACCGCCTGAAAGGAAAAGAGCCCTGCGCACGCCCCTGAGGACACGCTGCATTACCATGGCATAGCTTTCGCCGCCGGGATAGCTGTAGTTGAACTTGTCGGAGTGCCGTCCCTTTGTGACGCCGGGCATGGTCCTTAGTATCTCTTCATATGTCATGTTCTCGCACTGGCCTGCATTGATTTCATCAAACTCGGGCAGGGCACGGACATGCACGCCAGGCCTGGATTTGATGAGATAGCCGGCCGTTTCATGGGAACGGCGCCTGGTGGAGGTAAAGATATACTCAATGGGCACGCCTTCCATATGCCTGGCCAGGGCCTCTGCCTGGCTGCGACCTTTTTCCGAAAGAAGCGGGTCGCCGCCTATGCGCCCGTTTATGTTGAACTCAGTCTGTCCGTGGCGCACCAGATACAGCTGCCTGACCCAGGTTGTGACAGCAAGCTCGCGTATGGCAGGATAATAGCCGGATCCGTCCAGGGGATTTTCTGCCAGGATGCGGTTGGCCATGGTGTCCACCAGCA
>JAUMVQ010000132.1 GCA_030530085.1 Desulfovibrionaceae bacterium
CAACTATGTGCGCAACCCCAAATCCCACAAAATTTCAAATTGAGTCAAATTTTTTATATTATACTGAAAAAAAAAAAACGGCAAGCGGTTTTTAATGCAAAATCGTAGTTTTTTTCCCGGCCGCATATAGTCCGGTTCCCTTCGCCAAATCAGGCCATTCAGGCCACCTTCCGGCCTCTGCTTTTTGTCTGTGCAGGCAGGTCGCCCCTCATCTTCATCCATATCTTTTTTGGGGGTGAAACATGCCGCAATGGGCCTTGTTCCGCTTTCAGGCACGTATCCCCACAGGAAGCCTAACCGTATCACACAAAAAAGGCCTCCCTTCCCCTCCTGCCTGCACGGTTGTCCCACGCTGCACAAGGGGAAGGGAGGCTCTCTTCTGTTGTCTGTCCCGTTTCCGTTAAGGCCACGGGCCTTTTATCAACAAATCATCGGTAGAACCGGTGGTTTGTTGATTTTGCCCTTTACATCCGGAATACTGATAGTATAAATATTTCGAATATTGACAGTAAAAAGATAGAAAGCACCTGGAAGAAGAACTAAGGTGCGTAATCTTTACTTGTCAGTAGGTTATTCTGCATTTGCACCAGAGCTAATCCTCAAAGCCGAAAAATTAAACTAAACATATTTTCAGCGTTCTAAATAATATACGGCGGAAGGAAAAATGGGTATAAAATTTACGCTTATCAATAGTGACTGCTTTGAGTGGATGAGTAAACAGGAAGAGAACAGTATCACCGCAATTGTTACAGATCCTCCATATGGGGTCAGGGAGTATACTGAGGCAGAAATTGCAAAACAACGTTCTGGTAAAGGCGGCATATGGAGAGTCCCGCCCTCGTTTGACGGACATGTGCGACAAGCGGTCCCGCGCTTTTCTGTAATTAATGACAATCCACAAGAAAGAGAAAATGTATACAATTTTTTCTTTCTCTGGGGAAAGGAAGCTTTGCGTTTGTTAGTGCCAGGAGGACACGTCTTTATTGCCTCAACACCATTGCTTTCGGATATTTTAGGAAGGGCAATGCGTGATGCCGGATTTGAACGCAGAGGCGAGATTATCAGAACCGTATCAACCTTGCGCGGTGGTGACAGGCCTAAAGGCGCTGAAAAGGAATTTGCTGATATGTCTGTTATTCCAAGAGGTCTCTGGGAACCATGGGGATTGTATCGCAAGCCGATAACTGAGAAGACGATAGCTGCAAACATTCGAAAATGGAACGCAGGAGCGCTTAGAAGGGAAGCAGTAGACTCGCCGTTCAACGATTTGATAGAGTGCCAAAAAACACCTGCTGTTGAACGCGATATTGCTCCCCATCCAAGCTTAAAACCCCAGTCGTTCATGAGGAAAATGGTTTATGCAGCCCTGCCTGCAGGAAAAGGCATACTCTTAGATCCTTTTGCGGGAAGCGGATCGACACTTGCCGCTGCAGTACATGTTGGGTACGAAAGCATTGGCATCGAAAAAGACGCAGAGTATTACCATTTAGCGCAAACAGCCATACCAAAACTTGCAGCATTGTATCCTGAATAACTAACGCTGTTTCCGCTCAGTATTGCCGAGGCTCAGGCGAAAAAAACAGAATAAGGCGAAAGCCAGGCTGAAATGCCGCCATTCCAGGCAGATGCCAGGCAAAAGCCCCTGCATACGCCATATGCGGCAGAAGGGACGGCTCAAACGGAGTGAAGACTGCCAGGACAGCGCACTGAGGAAAAGTTCTGCTGTGCCGTATTGTCACAAGCCTGGCGCAAAGGGCCTGGCTGGAAAAAACTCCCCAAAGAACACAAAAAAACTCCCTTCCCCTCCTGCCTGCACGCTTGTCCCATGCCGCACAAGGGAAAGGGAGGCTCTCTTCTGTTGTCTGTCCCGTTTCCGTTAAGGCCACGGGCCTTTCGTTATCCGTTAGAACTCATACATGATGTTGCAGTTGCCGGAGACGCCCATCTTCTGGCCCACATAGCCCTGCACGCCAAGATTGACGGAGAGAGGCAGGGATTCAGAGGGAGTCATGACAAGGCCAAGCTCGCCTATGCCGGTATCCCCTTCAAAGCTCGGGGCAGCAATGCTGAAGCCGAAGGTCCTGGCATCGCAGGATCCGGCAAACTCATGCTCCCAAGCAACACCCACATAGGGCCTGAAGCGCTCGCTGCCCTTGTATGTATATCTGGCACCAAGGCGGACACGGGAAGAATCCATGTCGTCAAATTCAAGCTTGTCGCCAGTGGTCAGGGTCTCGTCTGTGCCCTGCACCCTGGTCCAGATGTACTTGCCGTACACATCGAGGTCATGCTCCTCTGTGATGTTCCAGACATAGCCTAAGCCGCCATGCAGGCTGTAGTAGGGGCTGTCCATGTCAAAGCCGGCTGAACGGCCATACTTGTCACGAAGATCGCTGCTGTCGTACTCGTTGTGCATCGATCCCATGTGGGCAGATCCTTCTGCATAGAAGTGGCCGGGACCAGTGGGAACAAAGTCCATCTTGGCCAGGATGCCGCCGCCCATGTACCAGGAGCTGCCATCGCCGTTGACGTCGGAACGGCTGGCAAAGGTGTTGCTGGTTGTATAGGAGCCTGTGCCGTACTCAAAGAAGGCTCCGGCACTTAAGGTTCCGGCACCTGTCTCAATGCCTGTTCCTAAGCCAGCCAGAAGGGAGAGGCTGCTCAGGCTGACATGGGATCCGGTCTCATGGGTAGCAGAGGATCCCTGTACATGCACAAAGGGCGTTACTGCTGACGGGGCAAGAGAGAAGCTGCGGGCAAGGTCAATAGCAGTATTGGCAGACTCATTCACCAGGGCAAGGCCTGCAGCAGCCCCCTCGGCAATGGCCTTGGCGCCGGGAGCTACCCTGGCCTCCTTGCCGGTACGGGTAAGATACAGGCTTGTGCCATCTGCCAGGACCTTAAAATCTTCCCAGGACAGGGTAACACCCTGTGTATAGGTAATCTTGTCGCTGGTGATACCCTCGGCAGACATTTTGCCAGTTTCGTTGCTGACAAGGGTAATCTTGCTGCCCACAAGGCTGTCAATGTCGCTCAGACTGCTGATATCCACGCTGACATGGACATTGTCGATGGTCGTTTTGTCCTTGCCTGCCAGGGTTATAACCGTCTGGCCTGCTTCCATGTCAGGCAAAATAAAGACAAGGTTGTCAAAGTTTTTGATATTGGCAGCAGAAAGCCCCTGTACTTCATGGAATACAAGGGTATTGCCGCGGCTTGCAATCTCTGCGTCTTCACCGCCCTGGAAGGCACGGCCGCCCCAGATGACTGTGCTTGCAGAAAATGAAGGCAACACCCCGTTCAGCGCATGGATCTCAATTGTGTTGCCTCCTGACTCAGCCGTACTGCTGGCAGATTCAGTATAGGCAGTGCCGCCACAGATGTTGCCATCGTATGTTCCGCCATACAGCCTGATGGTATTGTTGTTTGCCGCTGCATCGCCGCCTGAGCTTTCAGCAAGGCCGCCAAGGATGGTGGCGCTGTATGTTCCGCCTGATATTGTAAGCTTGTTCGAGTCAGCCGCTGCATCGCCGCCTTCGCTCTTGGCAAAGCCGCCATAGACTTCGCCGCCGGCTTCCTCTCCGCCAGCGATCGCTGTCTGGACTGAGGCATTGCTTATGGTCAGCTCATTCTTGTTCGCAGTGGCATTGCTCTTGCCCTCGGCACTTTTGCCAGCAGCAGAGGAATACGCACAGCCGCCACGCATGCTGTTATACGTTCCGCCTTCTGCTTCAAAGATGTTGCCTGAGGCCTCGGCACTTCCGCCAGCAGCAGAGGAATACGCATAGCCGCCCACAAAGTACCCTTCTGAAAGAACTGCGTGTACAACTTTTCCCATGTTGCCTGAGGCTTTTGCAGTTTTGCCAGCCGCATAGCCGCCATACAGGACATTGGCTATTTTAGTCTCTGTTTCCAGGCTTTTTCCCTGTTCCGGATCATAATTCAGATACAGACAGTTGCCAGTGGCTTCAGCAATATTGTCGCTTACAGCACCGCCTGCAGCGGCGTCACGACAGGAGCCACCGTTCATAATCAGCGTATTTTCTGTGGCATATGCCTCCTTTTGGCTTACGGCTGTATCTGCGTTTTCATCACTGTTCACAGCCTCAGCATCACCGCCATAGACAGCCACGGCAGCCGTATCCTGCAATATCAGCGTATTTTTCCAGGCTTTTGTTATTTTCTGGCTGCCGGCATCTCCATCGTTCTCAATATAGGCCTGGCCGCCATATATCTCATTTGCCTTTCCGCCAGTCATAGACAGCGTATTTTCGTTTGCTTCGGCATAGGCACCATTCAGGGCACAGCCGCCCCTGACATCGTACATCGTGCTGCTGGCAATGGTGACAGTATTCTTGCTGGCATGCACCGTGGCAGTATTGACATCGGCAGCAAGGTTGTCAAAGCCTTCTGCATAGCCGCCTGCAACATAGGTCACCTTGTCCCCGCTGTCCAGGCCGGTAAGCGTGGCTGTATTGCCATTGGCATTCACCTCGCCGGCACATGCTGCCCAGCCTCCATAGATGTCAAATTTCTGGCCGAGAGAGGCTCCCTCTTCTATTGTGACAGCGTTGCCAGTGGCAGAAGCTGCGGAGTCCGCTTTTGCAAGGCTCAGCTTGGCATGGCCGCCATATATCCTAAATGACGACGCATCATCCGCTTGTATGCTGGCTCCTTTCTCAATAGTAACGACGTTCTCACTGGCATCGGCCGTAGCTGTCTTTATTGTTTCGCTCTGGGCATAGCCGCCATACATTTCAGGCAGAAAGCCAGCAGCTCCGGCTACGCTGCTGCCATTCTCCATGATGATGGTATTGCCCCTTGCCTCAAGGGCTATGCCGTCACACAAGGTGATATGGGTAACCGAGTCAGTAGTGGCGCTGCCGCCATAGATGTACTTTGTTGCTATGACGCCGCTGCCAAGTATGCCCTTGTTATAGTTTGCCTCGGCCTTGCCGGCATCTGTTCCCCACCTTTTAGCATGGCCGATATAGATTTTTTCATACGTAGCAGCGTCAGGGGAGCTTATATACGGGTTGTCCCTGCTCTCGCCCGAGCTTTGTGCCGTCCCCGTAAACTTTAGTATATCCGGATGCTTGTCCCAGCTGGCAGCAACAGACACCGTCGGGGCAGCAAGGGGAAAAGACAAGAGCAGCGAAGCAAGGCAGGCTGTTTTCTTAAGCGACATTGTTCTCTCCTTCCGGTTCACCCTTGCCTGACGGCAGGTCATCAGGCCATATCATACGATCTGTCCTGCAAAGGCGAATAACGACATATCAGGCCACGCTCAGTATTGTGTCCGCCCCGTCAAAGGCAACTGTACGCAGAGGGCAGCTGTACGCAGAGGGCGCAAGCCCCATGCCATACAATGCTCTTTTTTGAGGGAGCCCTGGACGGCAACATAGAAGCCTTATCTCAAAAAGGCAGAAAGGGGATTTTCTGTCCATGGCAGGGAGGGAAAGGCCTCCGGCTGAATGTATGGGCAGACAGCTTATATTTACGCTAAAAACATAACAATACAAGCATTTTCACGGCTTTAGAAAAGCATATCCTATGGCAGGGAACAGAGTTTCATTGCTACAGTGCGCTGCAGCCTGTCCAGTCCCAAAGCCTGTTCTGACCAGGCGCATGGAAGCCTGGTAGCCGTTCCTGCTTTCTTCCCAAAGGCAAATCCTATGGGTGATGCCGGGGAACTATGCCCAGGGACTATGCCAGAGGACGATGCAAAGGGGCTATGCAAAAGCCGGGAACGATTCCGGGCACAAATCCGGGGAATATTCCGGGGATTCAGGCTGACATAACCTTTTGCAGGCAGGGACCATTGCCTTGCAGGCGCACCCTCTCCCAAAGGCTGCAATTTCAGGATGCTGGAAGGCACATACCCTGCCTTCTGAAAGCGTGCCCTTGCACATGGGCCAGGGTATAAGGGACCTGCCTCATGCTCCCTATGGCATAAAGCCGTGCAGCAAGTATCTCCCTGCCCTCTTTGCAGGCCTTGCGAGAATATGCCTGGGAAGCCTGGGGCTGTACGGGATACACCTGGGGGAT
>JAUMVQ010000133.1 GCA_030530085.1 Desulfovibrionaceae bacterium
CCGTCTACTATACCCGCACAAAGGATACCTTTGTGTCGCTGCCCCAGCGCTCGGCCCTGGCCAACAGGACAGGCTCAGATCTCTTTGTTTCCATTCATGTCAACGCCAACCCAAGCCAGGCTGCAAGAGGGCTGGAAGTCTACTATCTTGACACGGCGGCCACATGCAGCGTCAATGTGGCTGACAGGGAAAACGGAAAGCACAAAAAAGTGTCTGCCGCCAGGGTGTCCGCAAAGCAGCAGGCCACAGCAGGCCGCATGGCAAAATCCAGGAAGCTTGCGCAGATGGTGACGGCCGGGCTTGATACCAGCATAAGCGGCAATGGCTATGCCATTGAGAAAAACAGCGTCAGAAAGGCCCCCTTCTTTGTGCTGGCCACAACCTCCATGCCTTCCATCCTTGCCGAGGTGGGCTACTGCTCCAACAAGGAAGATGCTGCCCTTTTGAAGAAGGCAGCCTACAGGCAGTCGCTTTCCGACGGCCTCTCAGACGGCATAGTGGCCTTTTTCCGCCACAATACAAAGAGCTCCGGCTATGTTGCCGAGAACAGCGTAAGGAACGGTGTAAGGAACGGCAAAAAGAAGGCTGCGCACTGACAAAAATAGATCTGCCAAGGCACATGCAAAAGCATGTGGCGGCCCGGCCTGCCTGACAGCGTTACAGTCGCAGAAATCAGGCCTGCAAACGCCGCATCAGCTCTTGACTTTAGTTCAAATATCTGTATGAGAAATGGAGATTTTCTGCGGCGCGCACTTACTCTGTTTTTCACTGACAGCCACGGAGTGTACGCCCTATCCCACGGTCAGGGAAAGGAGATATATTCTTATGCGTAATTTTTTTGTATTGCTGTTTCTGGCTGTCTTTTCCGTGAGCACAGCGTATGCTGCCGATGCCGCCAGCACTCCTGCCGCCGCCGCACCCAAAATTGGCGTGGTAGACATGCAGACTGTTGCTACCAACAGTGATCCTGCCAAGTCGGCCAAGGATCAGATGGAAAAGAAGTACGGAAAAGAGAGAAAGGCCCTTGAGGATGAAGGCGAGAAACTGCGCAAAAGAGCAGAGAAGCTGAAGGATCCCAAGTCTTCTGAAGATGCCAAGCTTTCCTTCCTGCGCGCCAAGCAGGAGCTGGACCAGAAGACCCGTACCTTCATGCGCAAGGTCGAGCAGGACGAAGTCAAGATTCGCCAGGAAATGGTTACCCTGGTGTTCAACGCCACCTACAACGTTTCCAAGCGCAAGAATTTCACCTTTGTCGTTGACGTGACAGCCGGCGGTGTCCTCTATGCCGAAGAGAGCATGGACCTCACCCAGGATGTGCTTGAAGAAGTGAACAAGCTCTTCAAGGAACAGGGCAGCAAGCCCAAGGCCGACGCCAAGGACGCCAAGCCTTCCGACAAGAAGTAAATGAATTAAGCCTTGTTTGAATGGGCCTCTGCCTGAAAACGGGCAGGGGCTCTTTTTGTAAATACGAGTTTTAAGGCAATACTCTGTACCAGACGCAAAGGAGGTTCCCATGTCAGAAAACATCGCCCAGACCATGGATATCGCGCGCATTATGTCCCTTCTGCCGCACAGATATCCCTTCCTTCTTGTAGACAGAGTTGTCGAATGCGTTCCTGGCGACCATATCATTGCCTACAAGAACGTGACCATCAACGAAGCCTTCTTTCAGGGGCATTTCCCCGGCGCTCCGGTAATGCCCGGCGTGCTGGTGCTTGAGGCCCTGGCCCAGACAGGCGGCCTGCTGGCCCTATCCGATGCCAAGGAAGACTTCTCCAACAAGCTCTTCCTCTTCACCGGCCTTGACGGCGTCAAATGGAGAAAGCAGGTCGTGCCCGGCGACAAGCTGGAACTGCACTGCTCCAATATCCGCCGCAGGATGATGCTCTGCAAGATGGACGCCAAGGCCTATGTTGACGGCAAGCTGTGCTGCGAGGCGCAGATATCCGCTGCCATAGCCGACAGGCCCTAAGGCATATTCCCCCAAAACAGCCCGGCCTGCATTTCCCCCTCTCATGCATGAAACCATGTCTGCACAGCCTTTTAACAAGGCTTTGCTGTCACCTTGCGTCTGCATGAGATATCGTTTATTTTTTTGTTTTCGCTTGCAGTCCTTTTAAGGCTGCATCCATTACTCAACGGGGGTTACAATGAAACGTACTCTGATTCTTGCCCTTTTGTGCATGGTCTTCTGTGCGGCACCCGCCTTTGCCCAGAAAACCTATGTCAACGGCATTGATCCCAACTATCCTCCTTTTGCCTATGTTGACGAGAAGACCGGCCAGCCTGCCGGCTTTGATGTTGACTGCCTCAACTGGATTGCCAAAAAGATGGGCTTCAAGGTCGAGCACAAGCCCATGGCATGGGACGGCATCATTCCTTCCCTGCTTGCCAAGCAGATTGACATGATCGGCTCCGGCATGAGCATCACCGAGAAGCGCCGCGAGCAGGTTGATTTCTCCGAGCCCTACTGGCAGGTCTCCCGTGTGTTCCTGGTCACCAAGGACTCCAAGCTTACTCCCGAGCAGATTCTCTCCACCAAGGGCCTGAAGCTCGGCGTGCAGAGGGGCACCTCCGAGGCTGAGGCCATCCGCACCGAGCAGAAGGAAAAGGGCTACGGCTTCGAGCTGCGCAACTATGATTCCTGCCCCCTGGCAGTGGAAGATCTCCTGAACGGCCGCATCCAGGCAGCCCTCATGGACAGCCTGCCTGCCAATGACGCCATTTCCAAGGGCCGCGCTGTCAAGGTTGCCGGCACCCACGGCGTACCGGATGACTTTGGCGTTGCCATCCGCAAGGGCGACACAGAGCTCATGAAGCTGATCAACGAGGGCTACAAGCTTCTCAAGGCAGATCCGGTCTGGAAGGAACTGCAGGCCAAGTACCTCACCAAGAACTAAGAAACAAACGTTATCGTCCGGAGCCCCTTAACGTGTTTAAGGGGCTCCGTTTCCCCTGAGGAACCACATGCATTCTCTGTCAGTTATTATCGACGCACTGCCTTTTATCCTGGGCGGATGTGTCGTCACTGTCGGTGCTGTAGGCATAGCCCTGACCATAGGTCTGTGCCTGGGAGTGCCCTTTGCCGTAACACAGGTGTACGGCCCTCCGTGCCTGAAGCGTCTGGTTTCTCTGTATGTCTGGTTTTTCCGCGGCGTTCCCATTCTTGTCCTTCTTTTCCTGTTTTACGGGCTCTTCCTCAACATGGGACTGCCTGTTGAGCCTTTCCTGATTTCCTGTCTTGTCATGGGCTGTACCTCCACAGCCTACCAGTCACAAATTTTCAGGGGGTCCATCCTTTCCCTGCCCCAGGGCCAGATGAAGGCCGGCAGGGCGCTTGGCATGCACGACGGCCAGATTATCAGGAGCATTATCCTGCCGCAGGCCCTGCGTATTTCCATCCCGGGCTGGGCCAATGAATATTCCATTCTGCTCAAGGACAGTGCCGTCTGCTATGTGCTCGGCACGCAGGAAATCATGGCACGCACGGCTGCCATTGCCGCACGCACGCATGAGCACCTTGCCTTGTACGCCACTGCGGGCCTTATTTACTTTATCCTCACCATCATCGTGCTCAGGCTTTTGCGCATCCTTGAGGAAAGCATGAGCATAGCCGGCTTTGGCGCACATGAGCCAGGCGCTGCCAAGGGGGCCTAAATGCAGCCAGAAACCATTCTTGAAGTCAGCCACATCAGCAAGAGCATAGGGGACAGATCCATACTGACAGACTGCTCCCTAAGCGTTGCCCGCGGCGAGCTGAAAGTCCTCATCGGTCCCTCAGGTGCAGGCAAAAGCACCCTGCTTCAGTGCATCAACTGGCTCAACCCGCCGGACACGGGAGAAATTATCCTGGAAGGAAAAAAACTGAATCCTTCCAACAAGACAGAGCTGTGCGCATTCAGGGCCAGGGTGGGCATGATTTTCCAGGAATTCAATCTTTTTGATCACCTGACTGCCATAGACAATGTCAGCATAGCCCTGCGCAAGGTGCGCGGCATGAATGCTGCCGAGGCAAAAGAGAGGGCCATGGACGAACTGGCCAGGGTCGGCCTTGCCCATGTCTATCTCAACTATCCGGCCCAGCTTTCAGGCGGCCAGAAGCAGCGCGTGGCCATAGCCAGGGCACTGGCAATGGATCCCACTGTCATCCTGCTGGACGAGCCTACCTCTGCCCTTGACCCTGAGCTTGTGGGCGAGGTGCTGGCAGTCATCCGCGATCTGGCCCAGAACGGCATGACCATGATCATGGCTACCCACCAGATGGACTTTGCCAGGGCCCTGGCCAACGAAATTCTTTTCATGCAGAACGGCGTCATCATAGAACAGGGCACGCCGGATCAGCTGCTGGCAGACGGGGCACAGACCAGGACCAGGGATTTCTTCACCAGAATAACAGAGATGGAGTAAGGAATGTTTGATCCCAACTTTGTTATGGAAGAACTGCTGCCTGCCTTAAACAGGGGACTGCTTGTTTCCATTGCCCTCATTGTGCCTGCCGGCATACTTGGCTTTATCGGCGGCCTTGTGCTTGGATGCGTCAGGGGTTTTGGCAGGCCGTGGATGCGCTGGCTTGGCGATGCCTATACTGCCATTGTCAGGGGCATTCCCCTGGCAGTACAGCTGATGATGATTTATTTTGCGCTCCCCAAGCTTGGCATTTACTTTGAGCCCTACGGAGCTGCCCTCACCAGCTTTATCATCTGCTCGGCTGCCTACCACTCAGAATACGTGCGCGGTGCCCTGCTTTCCATAAACCAGGGACAGATCAAGGCTGCCAAGGCCATGGGCTTTACGACCTTTCAGACTGTCGTCTGGATTATAGCACCGCAGGCTGCACGCAGGGCCCTGCCGGGCTGCGGCAACGAAATCATCTACCTTATCAAGTACTCGTCCCTGGCCTACCTTGTCACCTGCATGGAGCTCATGGGCGAGGGCAAGGTCGTGGCCTCTGATACCTTCCGCTTTACCGAGGTCTTTATCGCGGTCGGTGCCTATTACCTTGTGCTGGTTACCCTGGCCACATGGTTCTTAAACTGGCTTGAACGCCGCTACCGCATCCCGGGCTTTGGTTCCGTCTAAGGAAAAGCAGGCTAGATAATCTTTTTGAAAACCGTCCTCATCAGGGGACGGTTTTTTCATGCCCTTTTGTTTTTCTCCAAGGCTATGGCTGAGGCTTGTACTCTGTCCAGATATTGCCAGCATTCAGCCAATAGCTTATAAAGAAGGTTGAACAGATGATATGTAGCCACTTTATCGGCATCTCATCTGCCATTCACAAAAGCTGACAATCTGCACAAAAGGGGAAAAGACATGTCTGGTGTACGAATTAAAATCAGCGCGCCATTCTTTCGTACAATTCGTGAAAATTCAAAATATTACGTTGATAAGACAGCCTTTATTGAAGAATTCCTGAAAGCAGGGCCTCCCGAAGCTTCCCTCTTCACCCGTCCGCGCCGATTCGGCAAGACGCTGATGATGAACATGCTCAACGACTTCTTTGATATTACCCAGGACAGCAGGTCTATCTTTGACGGGCTTGCCATATCAAAAAACAAGGAAATATGTAGCAAATGGATGAACCAGTATCCAACCGTGCTGATTTCTCTAAAGGAAATGGAAGGAGACAACTTTTATGAAGCGATGGTTGAATATTCTCATATCATAGAACGGCTGTGCGGAGATCTCAGCTATCTTCAGGGAAGTGCCCTTGTCGGACAGCAGGAAAAAGATACACTGGCCTGCCTTGGCAAAGTTTCAAAGGAAAAAGATGTACTGAACAACTCCCTGGTGACACTTTGCCGTGCCCTTTATGCACACTGGGGCAGGCCTGTCATCCTGCTTATTGACGAATATGACGTTCCTTTGGCCAGGGCTCAGGAAAACGGCTACTACCCTGAAATGGTGAAATTCATCCGCAAACTGCTGGGCTCAGTCCTGAAGGACAACAAATTCCTTCAATTTGGCATACTGACCGGCTGTCTCAGGATAGCAAAAGAAAGTTCCTATACTGGGCTTAACAACCTCGCAT
>JAUMVQ010000134.1 GCA_030530085.1 Desulfovibrionaceae bacterium
CATTCAGAGCACGATACATCCTGACACTAAAAGTTGCTTCTCTTTCGGCCATCTCCGGACCAGGTCTCAGACTGCGTCCTGACATTTGTAACATACAGGCCGCTTTCACCCAAGTCTCATATACAGAATCGGATACGGGCCTCCCTGTTCATCATGGTCGCTTCTCTTATATACCTTAAACCCCATATGCTCATAGAAACCAGCAGCCCCTGGGTTTTGCTCATTTACCGTTACCTCGCAGACATCGTACTTTTCGATGCCGTACAAAAGCAGCTGTTTCCCGATGCCCTTGCCCAGATGCCCGCTGTCCACAAAGAGCATTTCCACCTTCCGGCCATTTATGCCCATAAATGCTACAACTTCACCGTTCTTATCAGCAACAACCAGGCGGGAAACGCTGCATAGTCCCTGCGGGACATAGCCTTTTATGACTTCAATTTCATCGTCTGACAAAAAGAGATGTGTCGCCCTTACGGACTTCTCCCACAAAGCTGTCAGCTGTTCCAGAAGCTGCGCTGTTCTTTTGCCTGTTTCTCTTACTTCCACATCTGCTCCCGGCGTCTTACGTCGTACCCTGCCATCATCCGGACTGTCTCCCTGCCAGCACCCTACTCAACACCCAGAGCCTTGAAAACAGCATCTTCTGCACTGCTGTAGAAGATCAGGTTAAAGCTTCCCACCAGCTCAGGCGGCACAGAGGCAAGGTCTGCAGCTGACAATATTGGTAGCAGGACTTTTCTGGCACCGCTGTCCAGGCAGACCTGCAAGGAGTTTGCCAGCTCATCAGCCTTGAGCAGCGTTCCTGCGATGCTGATGTCACCCAAAACAGCCAGGCACGGGGCACAGGACCTGCCAAGGGCAACGGATGCCAGGGCAATGAGCGTTGGCAATGCCAGCCTCTCGGTCATGCCTATGCCCTGCAAATCCTGATAGCTGACGATATAGTCCTTTGTGGTCGTGCTGATGGACGTGCTGATGCAGCTCCCGTTTGCCTTCAGGTAGCTGAACGCCGTATTCGCCGCTTCCCTGCTCTTTCCCTCCGATCCCAGGCCTGTGCGCTCAAATTTCCCGTTCCCCGGCAGCATCTGGCTTTCCAGGCGGAAAACGCCAATCATGCCTGACTTTCCTCTTGAGACAGTATACACCTGCCCAGGATGGCAGATGCCCTCAGGAATCAGCTTGCTGCCGCCCTGCTCCGGCACGGAAACATATTTTTCCTCGGAGGTCTCCTTGTCTGTGTAGGAGAAGTTTACATCGTAGAATTCCATGCCGCCGATCTTTTTCAGCTGTTCCTTCACCCTGCGGCGCATTTCCAGGGCAAAGCGCACAATCTCTTCCAGCTGTTCCTTGGTGTATTCCCCGTCAGGATAGAGAAGCTTTATGAAGCCTCCGACTATCTTGCGGACGGCAATGGTATCGCGCTGGTTCAGATTGCTGCCAAGGCTGAAATACCTGTCCAGGGCATCGCCTGCCTGCTCCTTTCTGAGCTCGCGCAAAAACTCGGCCAGATAGTCGGTGATAAAGCCGTAGTCGTCCGTAAAGTGCTCCGGGCGGAACTTCGGAATCTCCCAGCCAGGGATATAGCAGTGAATCCTGTCCAGAAAGGCCGTATCCGTGCCCATTTCAGGGGGGAACGGGTCAAAGAGGCTGGATGTCTTCAGCAGAACATCCACGCTCTGGTTGATATTGCCCACAAAGACCATGGAGGCAGAGGCCGCCTTTTCTTCCTTGCCGCGGGCAAAGGATCCGGACGCCATATAGTCCTTCATGATCTGTATGCCGTCCTTGTCCTTGAAATTGATGCCGGCAACCTCGTCAAAGGCCACGCAGTCCCACATGCCCACCAGGCCCATCGTTTTCCTGGCCATGTTGTAGAACAAATTGGCCACGGTAGTCTGCCCGCCGGACACAAGGATGCTGTTGGGCGATATTTCCTTGTAGATATGGGATTTTCCGGTACTTCTGGGCCCGAGCTCGCACAGGTTGAAATTATTCTCCACCAGGGGAAGCATGCGTGCCAGCAAAAGCCACTTTTCCCTGTACTTTAGGCGATCCGGCTCCATGCCGGATGAGCGCAACAGGATGTCGATCCATTCATCCTCAGTAAACGCCTTCCTGCCTTCTTTCAGCTCGCTGATGTCCACATGGGGCATCTGTATGGGAGTCAGCCTGCGTATGCTTATGGGAGAGGCCTTTTTGTCCTCCTCTATAAACTCATATTCCAGCTGCACGATGCACCAGATGCCGCCGCAGAGGAGGCGGTCATACTTGGCAGGATACTCCTCGGCAACAGGGACGGCCCTGATGCCCAGGTTGGAGAACTCTGCCTCATAGACGTCGTTTCTGATATTGAGGCTGACTGTAACCTTGTCGATAACAGTATAGGAGGCGCGCTGGCGGAGCATGGACAGTATTTTCGGAGCCTCGTCAGGACGGACATAGTTGTCGGCAAGGATGTGCTTGACCGTGTGTATGCCCTTCTCAATGATCTCGGGGTCATCGGAGGAACAGTACTGGCCAAGCAGAAACTCAAGGACATAGACAGGAACATTGGCCCCTTCCTTGATGTGCTTTGTCAGGTCCTTGCGCACAATACGGCCGTCAAAATGCTCACGCAGCTTTTTCCGGATACTGTCACTCCCGGTACTGCTTTCCTCAGGCTGCTTCTTAAACTGTCCCTCTATCTGTTCTTCAGGCTGTTCCGCCATGCTGCGCCCCTCCTGCTTGCCACCTTGTTCACTGCACCTCTTTTTGCTGCCGCTAGCCAGCCTGCTTTTCTGAAAAGGCAGGGCTAATCCGGCAGGGAAAAGCTGTCTTATGATTAGAAGAAGTTAAAATCCTCGCAGGCAAAGGGAATGTCGATCTGGAATTCATACCTGTCAGGATTTTCCAGGACGCCGTCCCTGCAGATCAGAAGGTAATAGGGCTTCGTCTTGTCAAACTTCAGAGGCTTGAGGTTAAAGGTACAATGGAAGCTCATATTGTCATCCTTGTCAGTCTTGTCTGCAATGATACTGACAGTGCTGCTGACCTGATTGTCTGAGGAATCGACAAACCACAGGGCATACGATGTCTTTTCACGATTGCTGCCCACTGCTTCCTTCTGGTAGAAATCCAGCTGAAAAAGCATGTTGGAGATCTTCCGGCTGGAAGACTGCAGGCCGATTTCCACGGGCTTTGTGTCAATCTTGGCCTTGTTTTTCTGATACTCCCTGTTGTCCTTGCGCAGGTAGTGGTACTTTATCAGGGGAACGACCATTTCCTGCAGGCTGATGCCACCGTGCACAAACCTCCTGGCAGCGCCTTGTATGCTGATGCGCACATTCTCACGGGGAGCAAAGCCCTCATAGTCCGTCTTCCCGTCCAGAAACCTGACAGGCATCAGGTAATCAGGCCTTGTTCCCTTCTCCATAATGGCATAGCGGCTACCGTACTCGGCATCCCCGCCGTTCCAGCTCTCCCTGGACACCTTGCCGTCCTCTGCAAGGGGATCGCCCGTATACAGAAAGCCGTGGTCTGCCGTAATCAGGATGCGCGTGCCGCTGAAGGACTGGACGATGATGCGGACCAGGCTCTTGATTTCCTCAACAGCATTCTGGCAGGCCTGAAAGACATTGCTGTCCGAGGAATGGGAATCCTCGTCAATCTTGTCGTGATAGATATAGACAACGTCATTGCCCCTGATGAGCTCCCTGCTTTCGGTACGCCTTAAGCCAATGAGGTCGCTGTACTTAAGCGCAATGCTGGCCTTGTTTGCGGACTTCAATACCTTGTCGCGGTTGTCAAGGCCTGCCGTTTGCTGGCCGTCTGCCAGCACATACAGGCCTCCGCCAGTCTTTTTCTGCACAGAGAGCTCATCATGCGGCAGAAGTGCCGCCATGCCAAAGTGCGTCACTGTCGGAAAGACGGCGCACATGCTGTCAAGATCGACCCTGCTCTGCGTCTCCTGGCGGAGCTGTTCTGCCAGGGAAGCCGCCACCTCATAGCGCAGGGCATCAGAGATGATAACAAAGACGCGCGTGTCGCTGTTCCGGACATGGCTGCCGTAAAAGGATGTCTGGCGCTCCACGCCGGGGATAAAGCCGTACTTTTCCAGATCCTCCTCGGCTACAGAGGACCAGTTAGCGGCAAGCCCGGCAAGATACCAGTTGCAATACAGCTTCTCTGCTTCCGAAGCCACGTTCTTGAAAAGATCGTCCAGTCTCTCGTTTGGCGCTTTGAGGCTGCGGTTAAAGTACAGGCGGAACTGGCGGTAGCTCATGTCCATCATGTAGTAGTCTTCCGTGTAGTTCTTCCATATGTCCTGCGGTGTGGCAGCATGGAAGCCCTGGGAATGCTCCCGCTGAAAGGACTGCATGGCGCAAGCCTGGCAGAGCCCTTCGTAGTAGCCGGCTGTATCCTCGTACCAGGCCATGGTGCGGCGCTTTTCCACAGTCTTTTTAATAACGCCGGGCTGGATGCGCTTCTCCCCGATTCCTGTCATCAGCTTTATGAGGATGACTTCATTGATGCACGGGAAGCACTCCGTATCCAGCAGGTCCTCGATTTCCAAGCTGGCCAACTTATCCGCAAGCCTCAAGTCATCTTCCGTGCTGCCGGCAATCCTTTTCAGGGACTTCTTGTCAGAGGAATGCAGCCACCCGGAAACAAGGTCATAGCACATGAGCTGCTGCTGCACGGAAACAAGGCTCTGCAGCACGCCGATGTCCTTTCTCATGGTTCGGCTCATTGCCGCAGTCAGGATGTGGGCTGCAAGGCCTTCCAGGCTTCCCATGTCTTCATGGCTGCCATGGCTTTTCTGCTCCCCGCTGTCTCTGTATCCCGTTGCCTGCCAGGCCAGTGACCAGAAGGCTTCCTTTGCCCCGTAGCGCACAATATCCTGGTACGCAGCGTTGCTCTCCTCATCAGTGCCGCCGCTCAGGACAGCACGAAGGATATTCTGGTTAAGATCCCTTGTGCCGCAGATCACTGCCATCACTGCCAGATGCAGCTGGGCAGGGGAAGTGATGTTGTTGCTCAGAGCCCTGATCTTTTCACGGTGTTTTTCTGACTGGAAAAAATCATGGTATTTTTTTAGCCGGTCATGCGGAACGGCCTTAAGCCCCATCTCATCCATCCACATTGAATAGAGATCTGCCCTGAAGACTTCCCCGCTGTAGAGCTCCATGTTAAGAAGCCAGTTGTCTTCAAGATGCGCAAAGGAGAGCGGGCAGTAGACAAGATAGTTGCTTTCCGTGTCGTCCAGGGCAAGGAGCTTTTTGACAGCAAAGAAATTGGAGCCGGTGAGCCTGACGACTGTTACGCCGTCCAGGGAAAGAGTATCCACCAGATCCCCGAACTCCTGATCCTCATCATGCCAGAAGACGATGCGGCGCTTATAAAACTCCGGCAGGGGCTCATCAAAGCGCCTCTTCAAATCCTGTACTATTCTTTCGGCATCCATACCATTTCCTTGACGTATCGTGTTTCAATCCCCGCAGGGATTTTGACCAGCGGGTGCTCTGGTCTGGCGCATGCATGACTGTATCTCCTTGAGACACAGACTCAGCTGCTTCTGAACTGCCAGGGCAGGCATTACGTGCAGGCAGCTGGCAAAAAAACGGACTGTCCTGAAACAGTATTCTGTCTGTCGGACACCCTGTTCCTTTGATCTAACCGCACAGGCCGGTGCTGTAAACATTGCTCACCTATTAGCGTTGCAACACCCTGAAAGAAATGCCCCTCCGCATGGCAAAAGGTACCTGCTGTATCTTCAGTGCAAAAATCACTTTCTGAGTTCCCATCTGCCATTTTTTCTGGCTCCGGTCCGTATAATGATTTCCTTTTTCCTGAGCCTGGTTAAGATGCGCTCTACAGTCCGCCTGGCAAGGCCCAGCTTCATGCTCATCTGTGCGGCTGTAAGAGTGCCATCCTGCTGTACCTGCAAGCAGACAATACGTTCTGTCTCAGTAAGATCCGCCGGAATATCCCCGCCATCAG
>JAUMVQ010000135.1 GCA_030530085.1 Desulfovibrionaceae bacterium
AGCTTCTTTTCGGCAGTCTTGACGATGCCTTCCTTTCCGGAAACAGCTTCTTTGATGCGCTCTGCCTCTTCCTTGTCAACAAGGCGCTTTTCGCTGTCTGTGCCCTGCATGGAGGCGCTGGTCACAAGCTGCGTCGCAAGGACGCCGTTTTGGGCGGTAAAGGGGCATGTCAGCTTGTAGAATGGCTTGGGCACAAAGTTTTCTATGGCAAGGTCCCGTTCCACCACCAGGGCCAGGGTAGGAGTCTGCACCCTGCCCAGTGACAAAAGGCCGGATGAGCCGCAGGAGCGGCCATGCAGGGTCATGGCACGGGTCAGGTTAATTCCGGCAAGCCAGTCCAGCTGGGAACGAGCCCTGGCAGCATCACGGAGCCCTGAAAATTCCTCATTGGGGCGCATGCGGGCTAGCTCGCGGCGCAGGCTGACCACGTCCAGGGCCTTGGTCTGCAGGCGCAGGACCCTGCCTTCATAGTGGAAGAGCTCAAGCACCTCATCCACCAGCAGCTGTCCTTCCCTGTCAAAGTCGGCTGCGTTGACAGCCTCAGGGCAGACGGAAAGCAGTGTTTTGATAACTTCCAGCTGCTGCGGAATGCCGCGGTCCGTCCTTGGCAGAAGCCTGAAGGGAGAGGGGACAATGGGCAGCGTCTGCCTTGTCCATTGCTTGCAGGCCGGATCATAGGCCTCAGGCGGGGCTAGTTCCAGAAGATGGCCTGAGAGCCAGGTAATAAGGGTATTGCCCCTCTCTATATAGCCGCCCCTTTTGATGGTGCGCCCGGGCAGGGCATCTGCCAGGGCCAGGGCTATGCTGTGCTTTTCTGCAAGATAGACTGTGGCATTGCTGAAACGCTGGGCAAGCTCGTCCCTGTCGGGAGGTGTGATACTGACTGTCCTGGCATAGGTTCCTGATTTGCCTGCTGCCCTGCTGCCTGTTTTTTTCTGGCTTGTTTTTGCTGTTGTTCCTGCCAAGGTCTCTGGCTCCTTTTTTGAAAGTAATGTGCATACCTGAAAACGGACGGCACTATACTCCATATTGCTGTCTTCTGGAAGAGAGAAAAGAGGGGCAGGCCCGCTTCTGCCTGGAATGCCGTGGTGCGGATGCCAAGCGTATTGCCTGCAAGCATCGTGGGACTGCGGCAGATGGCGATGCGGACAGCATGGCCCTGGCGGTACGGAAAGCAGTTCAATGCCAGGCTCCTGCAGCTATGGGAGAAGGCAGCCTTTGAGCATGAGTTCTCCGGAGCCTGCATGTCAGTCCCCAGCTTTGGGGGCAGTTCCGGCATGGGCGAGTTTGGCATCATGATGAAGCCCTCCGAAGACCTGCCCCTTTCCATCAACCTTGGCGAAGATCATGGAGCTTATAGCAAAAGTTAAATAAAAACATTGATAATATAGCAAGTATTGCTATACCCTTCCATGAAGTACACGATAAACGATTTTGGCAAAATTGTTTATCTGGCAGGCCGGTAAGCCAGGTGCTGGCTGCAGGCTGGCTGGCGGAAAGGATGTGCTTCACTGCCTTTTGAACAACGGCGCCCTCGCTATGTCGTTTTGAGGAAAGGCCTTGATGCGGAAATTCAGATAATGGAATACGGTATGTTGGACTGCATGGCAGTGCGGGCTACAGCCGTTTCAAACAGGGACTTGTTATGCAGAGTAAAATACAAATCCATACCGCAGAAGTGGGTTCGCAGGCCATAATTACTCTCTCAGTTCCCGCTGCAAAGGCGGATATGGTGGCCGATGCCATCAGAAGTATGCTGACACTGGCCGGACATAAGGTGCACCGGATCAATTCAGAGGGAGAAGAAGTCGTCAGCGCAGAGGACGTTTTTCCTGAGGCTTCGCCTGCCATGGCTCTTCGAGGTTTTCGTGGGAAGATGGAGTGGTCGCAGCAGGAACTGGCTGAAAAACTCGGTACCACGCAGAACTGTATATCTGCTATGGAAAGCGGAAAACGCCATATTTCTGTGAATATGGCCAAGAGACTGGGAAAGGTATTTAATATCTCATATAAGGCGTTCCTGTAGTTATAGAGTACCTCCTCATGCCTGGGTTGTAGCATTAGCTGTGCTCACACGTTCACCCTTTTGCAGCTTACCAGTCTGAGAGATTGGGGTATTGCCTGCACCTTAGACCATTTTCGTGACCCCACGAAAATGGTCTAAGGTGTGGAGAGGACCGTTGTTACAGGCCCAGCAGAAAGTCTGCGATGTGCATGCAGACAATTCCTTTATAGTTGCCGCCGGCAAAGTCATCGGCCCTGAGAACGTACTTGGGATAGTTGTCCCTGATTTCCAGCAAACGCTCATATTCCCGCCGTTCAGTTTTTTCAGAACTGATTTCCTGGGTGACTTGTACATAGAGCCTGTCATTCTGCTTCTGAGCCACAAAATCTATTTCACCATCAGGCGTCTTGCCAATGGTTACATCATATCCCCGTCTGCACAATTCCAGGTAGACAACGTTTTCAAGGGCAGAAGCAACACTGTCTGGCGTGTAGCCCAGAATGCTGTAGCGCAGGGATGTATCCGCAGGATAGAATTTTTCCTGCGTCTTCAGAATTTCCTTGCCGCGCAGATCATAGCGGCAGCAGCGGTGCAGAAGATAGGCCTTCTCAAGCTTGTCCAGATAGCTGTACACCGTCTCATTATCTATGGAGCGATGCTGTGATTTCAGGAAGTCCGCAATGGTCTTGGCAGAGAAGGTATTGCCGACGTTGGCAAAGGCATAGCGCACGATTCGTTCAAACATGTCAATTTTGCGAATCTGGTTCCTTTTCACGATGTCAGTAAAAATGGTTGAATTGTATATGTCCCGAACAATAGTATACACTTCCTCCTGGCTGTACTGGCGCAGATGCGTTGCCGGGAATCCGCCGAGGCGGATATATTCAGCCAGTTCTGCGTGTACGTCATGTACTTCTGCGTAGTGCTTTTTGAATTCAAGATATTCTGCAAAGGAAAGGGTAAAGATGCGGAACGAGACATAGCGTCCTGTCAGATATGTTGCGATTTCAGAGGACATCATTCTGGAGTTTGACCCTGTTACATACAGGTCGATATCACACTCCGTTGCCAGTGAGTTGACTGCTTTCTCCCAGCCGGTGATTTCCTGAACCTCATCTAGAAAAACATAGGTTTTCCCGTGAGTACTGAGCTTCTCCTGTACGGTCTTGAACAGCTCTTGTGCCGTCATGCCGTCATACTGCATGGAGTCAAGCCGCATGCAGATAATTCTGTCTGCCGGTATGTTTCGTTCCTCTTGCAGTATTTTTACAAGCATTTCTAATATTGTTGATTTCCCGCACCGGCGTACACCGGTCAGCACCTTGACAAAGGGTGTATCAGCATAGGCCATAATCTTGTCTGTATATAAGGGTCGGTTGATCATCTGGATTGCCTCCGTTACTAGGTATATTATCGTAAAATAGTTAAAAGGCAATAAGTTTTGCGGTTTGTATCCGCAAAACATGTCATTATGTTCGGAGAGACCATATTTTAATGGTAAAATCCCTAGCCCAGATGGACAGATCAAGGCTATATCCAGACGAAAGGTTGATGCTGAAAGGTGTCAGCTGGCACTGCCTGTGGCTAGGCGTTTTTTTTTTGCTTGACCATTTTCGTGACCCTACGAAAAAGGTCTATGGTGTTGAAAAGACGGCAGGTTTGGGATTCAGGCAAGGATGCTGTCCATGAAAGTGGTATTCCTGCCTGAGACCATGGGTATTGCTATGTCTGACCATTTTCGTGACCCCACGAAAATGGTCTAATGTATGGAGAAGACAACAGGTTTTGTTTTCGGCAAAGACCGCAGGTTGTGGGAGGATCCTACCTGCCTGGGGGCATGGGTATTGCTGTGCGTGACCATTTTCGTGACCCCACGAAAATGGTCTAAGGTGTAGAGAAGACAGCAGTTTTATGATTCAGGCAAGGACTCTGGCTATGAAAGCAGCATTGCCTGGGGGCAAGGGTATAGCTGTGTCTGACCATTTTCGTGACCCCACGAAAATGGTCTAAAGTGTTGAGAGCACAGCAGGTTTTGTTTTCGGCAAGGCCACAGGCCATGGGAGCGGGTATTCCTGCCTGGGGGCAGGGATATTGTCTGTGTCTGACCATTTTCGTGACCCCCACGAAAATGGTCCATGGTGTTGAAAGGACAGCATGTTTGGGATTCAGGCAAGGATGCAGGCTGTGAGAAAAGCTTTTCTGCCTGGGGTCAGGGATATTGCCTGAGTCTGACCATTTTCGTGACCCCACGAAAATGGTCTAAGGTATGGAGAAGACAACAGGTTTTGTTTTCGGCAAGGCCTCAGGCCATGGGAGCGGGTATTCCTGCCTGGGGGCATGGGTATTGCTGTGCGTGACCATTTTCGTGACCCCACGAAAATGGTCTAAGGTGTAGAGAAGACAGCAGTTTTATGATTCAGGCAAGGACTCTGGCTATGAAAGCAGCATTGCCTGGGGGCAAGGGTATAGCTGTGTCTGACCATTTTCGTGACCCCACGAAAATGGTCTAAAGTGTTGAGAGCACAGCAGGTTTTGTTTTCGGCAAGGCCACAGGCCATGGGAGCGGGTATTCCTGCCTGGGGTCAAGGGTATAGCTGTGTCTGACCATTTTCGTAACCCCACGAAAATGGTCTAAGGTGTAGAGAAGACGGCATGTTTTGGATTTATGGCAAGGGCGCAGGCTGTGCAAGCGGCATTCCTGCCTGAGGTCAGGAGTATGGCTATGCCTGACCATTTTCGTGACCTCACGAAAATGGTCTAAGGTGTAGAGAAGACGGCAGGTTTGGTTTTCGGCAAGGCCTCAGGCCATGGGAGCGGGTATTCCTGCCTGGGGTCAGGGATATTGGCTGCGTCTGACCATTTTCGTGACCCCACGAAAATGGTCTATGGTGTGGGCGGCATTCTGACCAGAGGCAGATGTTTATCTGTACCGGGCAAGGTTTTGTCCTGTACTTGCTACAGCCTGTCCTGAGGCTAATCTCGCTGTGGCTTATGCCTTGTCTGTTTCAAATTTCAGACTTTCGGACATACAAGTCTGAAACTTTTGCTTTAGAAGAAGTTTCCGACCTTCAAGTCAGAAACTATTGGCCCTTAAAAGTTTGGGGTATAATGTGCTCTGTACTTGCAGGAGATGCAAAATGGCCGAGCTTATCAACAGACCGCTGTACTTGAGCCAGCTGGTTCAACACAGGGAAGTGGATCTCATAAAGATCGTTACCGGCATCCGCCGTTGTGGAAAATCATCCCTGCTTGATCTGTTTCATCGGTACCTTACGGAGCAGTGCGTTCCTGAGAGCAGGATCATCCACATGAATATGGAGTCCCTGCGGTATCGTGATCTGACAGGGTATCTGTCCTTCTATGACCATGTAAGCCAGGCCATTGTTCCCCCGCATGAGAAAACATACCTGCTGTTTGACGAGATATAGGCTGTTGAGCATTGGGAAAAAGCCATAGAGTCGTTCCGTCTCGATTTTGATGTGGACATCTATATTACGGGCTCCAATGCGTACCTGCTGTCTGCGGAATTTTCAACGCTGCTGTCAGGGCGGTATGTCGAGATACGTATGCTGCCTTTGTCGTTCAGGGAATTTCTGGATTTCTATGAATTAGCGCCCGGCTGTACAATGGATGAAAAATCAGGGACAACTACCCCAAGTACCTTCTGACCCTCGACACGGTCTTTGGTGAAGCGGATTACAGCGGCATACAGAAAACAAACGTGCTGAACTGGCTCCTCGCATAAGCAGTTGCCGTCTGGCAACGCAGAATGCGCAAACAGTTTCTGCTACTCTCAATGAGAGTACGCCACTGCCAAGATTCTCTGCAATTTTTTCTTTCTATAACACCTGTTTCCAACTTTTAGGCAGCGAGGTCGTCCTTCATAGCGAGCTCATTG